>CAMBMK010000040.1 GCA_945868745.1 uncultured Bacteroidales bacterium | reverse complement strand
AGACAATTTATTGACAGACAAACAGATAAAACGAACATACAGATGAAAATCACCGAAATGCTAAGGACATCGGCCTCGCCGTTCCCGTCGATCGAAATCGTTCCCCCGATGAACGGGATGCGCAAAAGCGACCTTCTGGACGCCATCAGGCCGTTTATGGAATTTGCGCCCAAATATGTCAACGTCACATTCCACCGCGACGAGTACGAATTCCGCCAGGACACCCCGGGAGGGGGCTTCACCCGCCACCTTGTGCGCAACCGCATAAGCCAGGTGGCAGTCTGCGCAGCCGTGATGGGCGAAACCGGCATCGAGATGGTGCCGCACATCATCTGCGGAGGTGCGACAAAGGACGAAATCGAGAGCCAGCTCTACAACTTCGCATTTCTCGGAGTCCAGAATTTCATGGCCCTGCGCGGTGACGCCCTGACCGGCGAAAAACGCTTCGAACCGATTGCGGGAGGCTACAACCACGCCAACGAACTCGTGGAAGGCATCCGCAGTTTTGAGGCAAAGACCGGTGCCGACCTTTGCATCGGCGTCGGGGCGTACCCGGAAAAGCACTTCGAAGCCGCCAACATCGAGACCGACATCATCAACCTCAAGCGCAAGGTCGATGCCGGCGCCGACTACATCATCACCCAGATGTTTTTCGACAACAACGTATATTACAACTTCGTGGACAAGTGCCGCGCAGCCGGAATCAGTGTCCCGATCATACCGGGCATCAAGCCGCTTTCCACCGCAAGACAGATCGAGCTGCTCCCTCAGAGCTTTTCCATCGACATCCCCGTCGAACTGACCGACGCAGTCCAAAAAGCAGCATCCAAAGAAGAGGCCTACTGCATCGGAACTGATTGGGCCATAGCGCAATGCAAAGACCTGCTCGCCCACGGCGCACCGGCCGTCCACTTCTACACCATGGGCAAGGCGACAAATATTGTCGAAATTATCAGAAATTGTTTCTGATGGTCGAAAACAAATATTTGAGGAAGGTTTTTTGAGAGTATTGGAAAATCGGTTAAAAATGCCGAAATTGCAACGATTTATCATTGATTTTTAAATAACACTATCAAATATGGACAAATTACAGGAACTTACAGACAAACTGTACAACGAAGGCCTTTCCAAAGGCAAGGCTGAAGGCGAAGCCATTCTTGCCAAAGCAAAGGAAGAGGCTGCCGCAATTGTAGAGAATGCCCGCAAAGAGGCCGCTTCCATAGTGGCCGAAGCCGAGTCCAAAGCAGCAGAGCTCAAATCAAAGACTGCAAGCGACTTGCGTATGGCTTCCGAGCAGGCTATCCAGGCGACCAAGGGCGACATCGAGAACCTCATCCTCGCAAAAGCAGCCCAGGCTCCGGCAAAGGAGGCCCTTTCTTCAGCAGAATTCGTAAAGGCCATCCTCACCGAGGTTGCAAAAAAATTCAGTTCCGAGCAGTCGGCAGACCTTGAGGTCATCCTTCCGGAGAAGCTCAAATCGGAGCTTGAGCCGTTCGTTAGCGGCGAGCTCGGCAGGATCGTGGGCAAAGGCATCGATGCATCATTCTCCAAGAAGCTCTCCGGCGGATTCAACATCGGCCCGAAGAACGGCGGATACTTCATCAGCCTCTCCGACGAGACAATGTCATCCCTCCTTGGCGAATACCTCCGTCCGGCAACCAGGAAGATTCTTTTCGGAGAATAGTCTATGAACAACTACGAGTACATAATCTCCTCTCTTCCGGTCATCTCCAGTGATGCACAGTCCGGCCGCGGAATCGACTGCGACGGGATTGTCGCGTGGATAAAGGGACAGTGCTCAAAGAAAGACAATGAACTGATTGACAGCCTTCTTGCAGGATTCGACGAGAATGCCCTCGGCGCAGAATTCTACAACAGGGCCCTGTCTTCACGCAACAGTTTCATCAGGGAATACTTCACCCTCGACCTGAAGATGCGCAACGCAAAGGTGCGCTACCTCAACGGCCGCCTGGGGCGCCCTGCCGACCAGGACATCTTCCTGGACCCGGAGCTTTCTTTCGAAGAAAAGGAGTCATTGCCGCAGGTTTTCCGGTCCGGTGACCTGCTTGCCCGCGAGAGGGCGATTGACGACATGATGTGGGAAAGGATAAGCTCGCTTGTTCTTTTTGACTATTTCAACATCAACGTCATACTCGCGTTCATCGCGAAGCTCCACATCATTTCCCGCTGGCTCAAGCTCGACGAAGAGAAGGGCCGTGAGATGTTCCGCAGCCTCGTCGGTGAGGTGCGCGGCACTTTCAAGGGAGTAGAGTATAACGGATAAGACAATAAAATACAACAGGATATGAATTCAAAAACAACAGGAACAGTTATAGGCATCGTTTCCAACCTTGTCACTGTGCTTGCCGACGGACCTGTCGCTGAAAACGAGCTCTGCTACATCCAGCTCGGCGACACCCGCCTCCTCGCCGAAGTGATCAAGGTCAACGGCCGCAACGCCCTCGTCCAGGTCTTCGAAAGCACCCGCGGACTTAAGAACGGCGACAAGGTCGAGTTTGAGGGAAGGATGCTCGAAATCACTCTCGGTCCGGGACTTCTGTCAAGCGTCTATGACGGACTTCAGAACGACCTCACCACCATGGAGGGCGTATTCCTCAAACGCGGAGAATACACCGATCCGCTCAACCGCGAAAAGCTCTGGGAGTTCACCCCTATCGCAAAGCCGGGCGACAAGGTGATTGCCGCCGACTGGCTCGGAGAGGTGAAGGAAGGATGGCTGCCTCACAAGATCATGGTGCCGTTCTCCTTCAAGGGCGGATATACCGTCAAGAGCATAGTCCCTGCAGGACAGTACAATGTGGACCATGAGATTGCAGTCCTCACCAATGAGGACGGAGAGGACGTGAGCGTGACGATGACACAGAGATGGCCTGTCAAGGTGGCAATCAAGAACTACCGCGAGAAGCCGAGGCCGGACAAGATCATGGAGACCGGCGTGCGCGTCATCGACTCGTTCAACCCGATTGCGGAGGGTGGTACGGGATTTATCCCGGGACCTTTCGGCTGCGGCAAGACTGTGCTCCAGCACGCCATTGCAAAGCAGGGAGAGGCCGACGTGATCGTAATGGCCGCCTGCGGAGAGCGTGCCAACGAGGTCGTGGAGATCTTCACCGAGTTCCCTGAGCTCATCGACCCTCACACCGGACGCCACCTGATGGAGCGTACAACCATCATCTGCAACACCTCCAACATGCCTGTGGCCGCACGAGAGGCATCCGTCTATACGGCAATGACCATCTGCGAATACTACAGGGCGATGGGACTCCACTGCCTTCTCCTTGCAGACTCCACCTCACGCTGGGCACAGGCCCTCAGGGAGATGAGCAACCGTATGGAGGAGCTTCCGGGTGCCGACGCATTCCCTGTGGACCTTTCGGCCATCATCTCCAACTTCTACGCACGTGCGGGTATGGTCATCCTCAACAACGGCAAGCGCGGGGCAGTCACCTTCATCGGTACCGTTTCCCCTGCCGGAGGTAACCTCAAGGAGCCTGTGACCGAATCCACCAAGAAGACGGCACGATGCTTCTACGCCCTCGAGCAGAACCGCGCGGACCAGAAGAGGTATCCTGCAGTCAATCCTATCGACTCATATTCAAAGTATCTCGAATATCCTGAAATCATCAGCTTCCTCGACGAGCATGTCCAGAAGGGCTGGGTAGGCAGGATCCAGGACGCCAAGAACATCGTCCGCAAAGGCCGCGAAGCCAACGAGCAGATCAACATCCTCGGAGACGACGGCGTGCCGATCAGCTACCACGAGACATTCTGGAAGTCCGAGCTCATCGACTTCTGCTTCCTCCAGCAGGATGCATTCGACGCCATCGACTCCCTCTCCCCAATCTCCCGCCAGAAATTCATGCTCGACCTGATTCTGGACGTCTGCAACCACGAATTCAGCTTTGCAGACTACGAGGAGTGCAGGAACTACTTCAAGAACATGATCAACATCATCAGGCAGATGAACTACTCCGAATTCGAGAGCGAACAGTTCAACTCATATCTCGCCGACCTCAAAAAACTTGTAGAAGAAAATGGCAAATAAGGCATATCAAAAAGTGTACACTTCTCTTGAGGCCATCACAAAGGCTACAGTCAGCCTCAAGGCGCAGGGCGTAAGCAATGACGAGCTTGCCGTAGTGGCAGGAAGGCTTGCCCAGGTGGTGCGCACCAAGGGCGACCTTGTCACCCTCCAGGTGTTCTCCGGTACAGAAGGCATCCCGAGCAACGCAGAGGTCGTATTCCTCGGCAACCCTCCGGTACTCAAAGTCGGCGAACAGCTTTCCGGACGTTTCTTCAACGCCTACGGCCACCCTATCGACGGCGGTCCTGAAGTTGAAGGTGAGGAAAGGGTCATCGGCGGACCGTCCGTGAACCCTTACAAGAGGCGCCAGCCTTCCGAGCTGATCCCTACCGGCATCGCGGGCATCGACCTCAACAACACCATCGTCTCCGGACAGAAGATCCCGTTCTTCGCCGACCCTGACCAGCCTTACAACCAGGTGATGGCGGACGTTGCCCTCCGTGCGGATGTGGACAAGATCATCCTCGGAGGCATGGGTCTTTCCAACGACGACTACCTCTTCTTCAAGCACTCATTCGAGGCTGCAGGTGCGCTCGACAAGATCATCTCATTTGTAAATACTACCGAAGAACCTCCTGTGGAGAGGCTTCTTATTCCGGATATGGCGCTTACCGCAGCCGAGTATTTCGCAGTGGACAAGAACGAGAAGGTGCTCGTGCTCCTTACCGACATGACCCTCTATGCCGACGCGCTCTCTATCGTGTCGAACCGTATGGACCAGATTCCTTCAAAGGACTCGATGCCGGGCTCGCTCTACTCGGACCTCGCAAAGATCTACGAGAAGGCCGTGCAGCTGCCTGACGGCGGTTCCATCACCATCATCGCAGTGACCACCCTCAACGACGGTGACATCACCCACGCCATTCCGGACAACACCGGATACATTACCGAAGGCCAGCTCTTCCTCCGTGCGGACACCGACTCCGGAAAGGTCATCATCGACCCGTTCCGCTCGCTGTCACGACTCAAGCAGCTCGTGCAGGGCAAGAAGACGCGTGATGACCACAGCCAGGTGATGAACGCGGGCGTCCGTCTCTATGCCGATGCGCAGAACGCCAAGACCAAGCTCGAGAACGGTTTCGACCTGAGCGACTATGACCACCGCGCCCTCTCATACGCAAAGGAATATGCCACAAGGCTCCTGTCCATCGATGTCAACATCAACATCAACGAGATGCTCGACACCGCGTGGGACCTTTTCGGCAAATACTTCACCAAGGCCGAGACAGGTATCAAGCAGAACCTTATCGACAAATACTGGAAAGGCAATTAATTGACAGACAATGGCAATAAAGTTCCAATATAACAAAACGTCGCTGACCAACCTCGGCAAGCAGCTCAAGATGAGGCAGAACGCGCTCCCTACCCTCCAGAACAAGGAGTCCGCGCTGCGTCTTGAGGTGCGCAGGGCCAAGGCCGATGCGGAACGTGTTACTGAAGAACTGGAAGCCTCATTGCAGAGATACGACTACCTCGCGGCGCTTTGGAACGAGTTTGAACCCGGGCTCATCTCCATCACCGACGTTGAATTGAAAACCGTAAAGGTGGCCGGAGTCAAGACTCCGTACCTCGGTGAGATCCAATACGAGATCAGACCTTTCAACGCTTTCGTGAAACCTGCCTGGTTCGCCGATGGCGTCGAGATTCTGAAAGAGCTCTCGAGGCTCGGAATCGAGTCCGAGGTGTATCTTGAGAAAAGCCGTATTCTTGAATACAACAGGAAGAAGACCACTCAGAAGGTCAACCTCTATGAGAAGGTCCAGATTCCGGGCTACAAGGAGGCTATCAGGAAGATAAAGCGCTATATGGAGGATGAGGAGAACCTCAGCAAGGCTTCACAGAAGATCGTGAAGAGCCGCCATGAAGCGGAAGAAGAGGAGGCTGCAGTATGATTGACAGAATGACAAAATATTCCTTCATCCTGCTTGACGGGATGCAGGAGGAGTTCCTGGAGCAGCTCCAGGAGCTCGGTGTAGTCGATATCACCCGCAGTCTCAAGCCTGTGGACGACAAGTCCACTGCCATGCTTGAGCGTGCAGAGGAGATCCGCAGGGCCCTGAATATTCTTCAGGAAGTGCCTTCGGAGGGTGCTTCGGCAGTCACTTCCCAGGATCCGGTTGCAGACACCTTTGCCCTTTCCGGGACGCTGAAGGAGCTCTCCGCACGCCGCGACAGCCTTGACAAAAAGGCCGGTGAGCGCAAGCCATGGGGAGAGTTCTCCACGGAAGACATTGCAAGGCTCCGGGAAACCGGATGCAGGGTACGCTACTACAAGGTGGCAAAAAAGAAGTTCTCCGGAGAGTGGGCTTCCATTGTACCCCTTTGTGTCGTCAGCGAGGATGATTCCTATGTATGGTTCGTGACCGTTTCCGACGATCCCGCATATTCCTTCCCTGTTGCTGAATGCCCTGCACCGGAAGTCTCCTGGAAAGAGACCATGGAGCAGATTGACAGGACGGAAAAGGAGATTGAAGACACGCGGGCAAGGCTTTCCGGGCTGAAATCCCACACGGAAGACCTTGAGAAAGAGCTTGAAGGAGGTCTTTGCGACCTTGACAGGTATCTTGCAGGGGAAGGCTGTTCAAAGGCTGTGGAAGGCCATGTGGCCGTATTCGAGGGATTTGCCCCGGTTGATAATGAGGCAGCCCTTACGGAAGCCTTCGACAAGATGCCGGTGCTCTGGTACAAGAGCGATGCCCGGCAGGAGGACAACCCACCTATCAGCCTTACCAACAACAAGTTCACCAGGATGTTCTCCGTCCTTACAGATATGTACGGACGCCCTGAATATGACGGTTTCGACCCGACTCCGTTCATCTCGGTGTTCTTCCTCCTGTTCTTCGCATTCTGTATGGGAGATGCAGGTTACGGCCTTGTGCTTATCCTGGGAGGCCTGTTCATGGGCCGCGTGGCAAGCTTCAGGAGTATGGCCCCGCTTGTGGTCACCCTCGGAATCGGCACCACCGTCATCGGACTCCTGTTCCATACCTTCTTCTCGATGGAGATGCTCGACTGGGCATGGATTCCTGACGGAGTGAAGAGCCTGATGCTTCCGAAACATTTCACCAGGCTCCTGGGCACCCCTATGCCTGAAATGATAGCCAATATGGACGCAACGATGGTATTTGCCATCATCACCGGTGTAGTGCACCTGTGCCTTGCTTTCCTCGTGAAGGCCATCAACCAGACAAAGAGGAATGGCTTCCTCAACTGCCTCGGGACATGGGGATGGACGCTCCTTATTGTAGGCGGTACCATTGTCGGTGCGATTGCACTTACCGGAGTGATGTCATCCGCCGTCACAAAGTGGGTGATCATCGTACTCGGAGTAGTCTCCGCACTGGGCATCTTCATCCTCAGCGACCTTCACCGCAATCCTCTCGCCAATATCGGCATGGGCCTCTGGGAGACCTACAATACCGCAACTGGCCTGCTCGGTGACGTGCTCAGCTACCTGCGTCTCTATGCCCTCGGTCTTGCCGGAGCAATGCTCGGTGCAGCTTTCAACAGCCTCGGAGGCATGGCAGCCGGCGGCGGAGCTGTGGGAATGATAGGATGTGTGCTCATACTCATCATCGGCCACGTCCTCAACATCGCCATGGCGGCCCTGGGCGCATTCGTACACCCTCTGCGACTCAACTTCCTCGAGTTCTTCAAGAACTCCGGCTACGAGACAAGCCGCAGGAATTACAATCCATTGAAAAATACTAAATAACAATAAAAACAAACATCAATTATGCTCAACACATTTTTAGGTTATCTCGGTCTCGGACTTGTCCTTGCTCTTCCCGGAATAGGCAGTGCAATCGGTACGACCATCGCTGGAAATGCCGCAGAAGGCGGTCTCAAGATCAAACCGGAGGGTTCCGGTAACTTCATGGTGCTCTCCGCACTCCCTGCAACCCAGGGTATCTACGGTTTCGTTGCATTCTTTATGCTCCTCAGCAAGATGAGCGACCCTGCCAACGGTGTCATCGTCCTCGCAATCGGAGCCTGCGTTGGTCTTGTATGTATGCTTTCAGCCATCCGCCAGGGCCAGGTTTGCGCCAACGGTATCGTAGGTATCAGCCAGGGACACAATGTGTTCACCAACACCCTGATTTACGCCGCTCTTCCTGAGTTCTACGCAATTCTCGGTCTTGTAGGCGCACTTATGATCTAATCAATCAAGACACAAAAAATCCGGCTGATAGCGATATCGGCCGGATTTTTCATATACTCCTGTTGTCGGCGGATGTTCTAAAAATCCACATCGCTGAATACCGAAGGAGGCAGCGGACGGCAGTTGTAGCCCGAAGCCATCGATTCTCCGTATGCGCCGGCGCTGCGGATTGCCATCAGGTCTCCCCTTCGGCACTTGTCGATTGATGCACCCTTGAGGAACACGTCGGAGCTTTCGCACACAGGCCCCACGACATCATAGATTTCCTCCGGCTCGTCCGAAGTGAGGTTCTCGATCCTGTGGTAGGCCTTGTAGATTGCAGGACGTATGAGCTCTGTCATGCTAGCATCGATGATTGCAAACCTGCGGGTTGTGCCCTCCTTGACATACAGCACCCTGGAAATCAGGGTTCCGCACGGGGCCACGATGCTCCTTCCGAGCTCGAAATGGACAGCGGTGCCCTGCGGTAGCTGGAGATGCTTCCTGAATGTCCTGAAATATGCATCGAAGTCGGCTATGTCGAGGTGGTTGGGATGCTGGTAATTGATGCCGAGACCGCCTCCCACATTGATGTCCCCGCATGGAAGCCCCCTCTTGGCAAGGGATTCGCGCAGGCTGTTGATGCGGTTGCACAGGGCCACAAAATCCATCATGTCAAGGATTTGCGAACCGATATGGAAATGCAGGCCCATAAACTTGACATGCCCGAGGCGAAGGGCAAGACGCAGGACACCTTCGAGCTGCTCGTAGTTGATGCCGAACTTGTTTTCTGCAAGGCCGGTGGTGATGTTGGAATGGGTGTGGGCTCCGATGTCCGGATTGACCCTGAGGCTCACAGGAGCCGTTTTCCCGGCCTTTCCGGCAAGCTCGTTGATGACCTCAAGCTCGGCAGCGGACTCCACATTGAAGCGGCTGATGCCCTGCTGAAGGGCATAGTCAATCTCCCGGTCGCTCTTCCCCACCCCGGCGAACACTATGCCTTCCGGAGCAAATCCCGCATCGAGGGCAGCCTTGATCTCCCCGCCGCTCACGCAGTCAGCCCCAAATCCGAAAGAGGCTATTTCCTTGAGGATGACAGGGTTGAAATTGGCCTTTACCGCATAATGCACCCTTGCTCCTGGCAGGCCTGCCGAAGATTCGGCCACCTTGCGGAGCGTACGGCGCAGAAGGTCGAGGTCGTAGTAATAGAAAGGCGTGCGCAGCGGGGCGAACCTTTCTACAGGAAAAACACCTTTAAGCATTGCCGAAGAGGCATTTGCTGAGCGAGCGCAGCGTCCTTGCCTTGTCTTCTTCCTTTACGAGGAAGGAGATGTTGTTGTTGCTTCCGCCGTAGGAAATCATCCTGACAGGGATGTCCTTCATGGCCTCCATGGCCCTTGACTCGAAGCCGACATTCTCCCAGTCCATATCCCCCACGACGCACACGATGCACATGTCGAGGTCAACCGAAACGGTGCCGTATTTCTTGAGGTCATGGATGATCTCGCCGAGATGGAGAGTGTTGTCGATGGACATCGACACTCCCACCTCCGAGGTGCAGATCATGTCGATTGAGGTCTGGTAGCTTTCGAATATTTCAAACACCTTGCGCAGGAAGCCGTGTGCGAGGAGCATCCTCGAGGACTTGATGCGGATGGCGGTTATGTTGTCCTTTGCGGCGATGGACTTGATGGTGCCGTATTCCTTTTCGTTGTTGATGAGAGTTCCCTGGGCGGCAGGGTCCATTGTGTTGAGAAGGCGCACCGGGATATTGGCGTAGCGCGCAGGCTGGACGCAGGTCGGATGGAGGATTTTTGCTCCGAAATATCCGAGCTCGGCTGCCTCGTCGAAATGGAGGTGGCGCACTGCCGTAGTGCCTTCGACGATGCGCGGGTCGTTGTTGTGCATGCCGTCGATGTCGGTCCAGATCTGGATTTCCTCTGCCCCGATTGCCGCTCCCACGAGGGATGCTGTGTAGTCGGACCCGCCGCGGAGGAGGTTGTCCACCTCGCCGTGCAGGTTGCGGCAGATGAAGCCCTGGGTGATGTAGAGGTCGGCATCGCCCGCATTTGCCATCACCTCATTGAGATGCTCCCTGATGTAGAGGCTGTCAGGTTCGCCCTGGGCATCGGTCTTCATAAAGTCGAGCGCATTGAGCAGCACCGGCTTGAAGCCCTGCTGGAGAAGGTAATAGTACATAAGGTGGGTGGAGAGGAGCTCGCCCTGTGCCACTATGAGCTTTTCCTCGGTCTGCGTGAAGAGCATCTTGGAGAATCCTTTGAGGTAGCTGAAAACCCCGTCCACATACTCCCCTGCCCTGGTGCGGTACTCCCGGTTGTCATAGAGTTCGGCAACGTGGTTGTGATACTTGGCCTCAAGCCTCGAAACGGTCTCCATTGCGCCTTCGGCGTTTTTGTTGTAGAGATAGTCCGCAATCTCGAGAAGGGTGTTTGTGGTGCCGGACATAGCCGACAGAACGATAAAATTGCCTTTTTCCGCAGTGATGATTCCTGCGACATCCTTGATTCTCTGGACGGAACCTACCGAGGTCCCGCCGAACTTCATTACCTTCATTTTAACACTACTTTTTGCGCGGGACTGGGCCCGATTTGATACATTGTAATTAAGGCGCGCAATTTAGCATTTTATTCCGGTTTTTTCCATACCCGGATTGGGGAATTGCAAAGGTTTATCGTTTTAGAAACCTTAAAGAAATTGTTTTGCCCGCAGATGATGAGCATCCTTATTCCGCCGCGAAGACTCAAATTATTGCTTTCGCGGCCAAATAATTTTTGAGATCATCATTGTCATGGAAGCTGGAGAAATCCCATATCGAACGCATCGGGGAATACGAATTTCTTCTCCCCGACGGGGAATTTCACGAAAATGAATTTCTCATTGCGGTTGATTTTCACGACCTTACCGTTTCCGAACTTCTTATGCCTTACCGTTGTCCCGATTCCGACGGAAGCCATAGAGTCCTTCAGCCGGGCTTGAAGCATCCGGACGGATGCATCAGACAAGGCATCAGGCCTGGCTTTGGAATCATAGCCCTGCAGACGTGCCTGTCCGGCCTTTATATGGGCTGCATCCTGACGGGTACTTTTCGCTGCAGGGCTCTCCCCGGTCCCGACAGCATCCGCTGCATAGCCGTACGGAGTGTAATCCACATCAGTCAAGGAGAGCTGCTGATTGTAGAAGAGCTTCTCATACTGGCTCCTGCGGATGGTGGTATCCCAGCCTCCGACCTCGTCGCCCTCACGCCTGTCTATGCCGGTATAGGTCAGGGAGGAATCCTCATACCGCTTGAATTTGAAGATGGCATCGTTCATAAGCGGGGCGTTGAATACCCCGAGCGAACACAGCATATTGAAATCCTCCACCCCAAGTCCCGTCACCTTCTTGAACAGGCCCGGCTCAAGCTGGGTAATCACATCCTTGAGGCAGCGCTCCCGATAATCTGTCAGGTACATAAAGACCGGGATGCGTGTGGCAAACTTTATGAGTTTCTCCTGGATTTGCTTGCGTTTGCTTTTCAGCTCCCTTTCCTCCTCGGACATTTCCTTCTTTTCCTTTTTGGTCGGATTGGTATTTTCCTTTTTTGCCTTCTTCAATGCGTCCGACTTGTTGATGATGGTCGCAAGGTCATTGTTGAGATTGCGGAACCCCTCTATGCTCATAAGGGCCTTCATCGCTTCAGGACTGTCCAGAAGGCGCTTGAGGGTGTCATTGTCCACATTGACAAGCAGGGCCGACTCCCATCTCCTTGCAAGCAAAGTAGCGGATGTACCGGCCAGGGCAATATCCAGAATATCCTGGGCATCAACCTCTTTCATAGTGCTTCCGTCATAGGCGAGCACAGGGAGGAACTTTATGAACTCCCCTACCTTGGCCTCCGGATTGGACTCATTGATATCGAGCCTGCAGCTGTAGTCCGAGATCTGGCGGAGAGCCCTGTCGAGGGCAAAATCAAACACATAGCACTCATTTTTCATTATGGTCCTGCCGCCCTCGCCGTCTTTTACCTCCCACGGGCTCTGCACCCTGAACGCAGCCTGGAAATATGTCTCCGGGCTTTTGAGGTTGCGCAGCATCAGTATTCCCGTCCATGGTTTTACTGTCACACCGGTCGTAAGTTTTCCGCACGAAAGGGTTATGGTCTTTGTGCGCAGCGGATCGTCCATCGCCGCCTGTACAGGATAAAGAGCATCCAGCCCGATTCCGGCCTCAGCGCCCGCACACACGATGACAGCGTAGTCATGATAGAAACGGTTCTGCCTCTGTTTCAAAAGGTTGGCCATGGCATAGCAAGAAGCCACATTCGGCAGGAACCAGAGAGTATGCGAAAGCACATTGAGCAGCCTTGCATCGCTGAAAGGCATCGGAGGACGCTTGTCGCGGCCAAGCTTGAGGTCATCTATGCTTGACGGCAGATATGACCCGCGGATAAGGTCCAGCCACTTCTGCACCTCGTCCTCATATCTGAAACGTGCATCCTTCCCTTTTCCTTCTGCCGAAAAGAACAGATTGAGGTCAAATTCGTCAAACTCACCCTGCCTTGCCACCTCCTGGATCTCATCCGGCATACGGTAGGTCAGCATCACCATCCTCGGAAGGGAAAGATAAGGGTTCCCCCCGCCCTTCCATTCTGCCTTTGCCCTCTGCTCATCGGAATATGTCCAGTTGAAAATCTGTTCCTCGATGAATTCACCGTTGTTGATGGCACGGAACGGAGTACCGGAGAGGAAGAGATAGTATCGCGTGGAAATAGGCAGCCAGGACTCGTTGATGGCATTTCCGGCCTCCATGCTCTGATACTCTTCCGCATCGAAATTGACCTGTTCCTCCTCGTCTTCCTTTTCAAAAAGCTCCTTTGCCCGCTCTCGCCAAGCGCCGAAATGGTATTCATCAAATATTACAAGGTCCCAGCTTGTAGTATGTATAAACTCGTTCTTTGTCTTTATGCCTCCGTTCTCATTGGTGCCGAGAAGGTCCTGGAACGAGCCGAATACCACAATCGGCCTGGATTTGTCGGCATTGAGATATTCCTGGTCTATGTTGAGATTGTTGTTGCGGGCGTCCTTGTTGGATATGAACTGCCACCCTTCGAAATCGATGTGAGTCACAAGGTCCTCCCTCCAGGCAGACTCCACCGCGGGCTTGAAAGTGAGCACAAGGATGCGCCCCAGGCCCATTTTCTTTGCAAGCTGGTAGGCAGCGAATGTCTTTCCGAAACGCATTTTAGCATTCCACAGAAACTTCGGGATACGGTCCGGCTCATCCTTCCGTGCCTGCTCGAAATACCTTTTCGTCTTCTCCACCGCCCTGTACTGCTCCGGGCGCATCGCAAAGTCCCTTGTCCTGTTTTCAAGGTTGGCGCATCCGGTGCGCAGTGACAATATTGCCGCCTCCACATCGTCCACGCTGCACCTGAACCATTCGTCTGTCCTGTCGGCAGGATTGAGCCGACGGCATCCGTTACTCTCCAGGATCCTGTGGACATCCTTGTCGGTGAAGCATGAGCCATCATTTGACATGGCAGACTCCATCAGGACTATTTCGTAGTCGAGTTTGCTGGTGTGGAGCTGTTCTTCGATGCGCCGGTGCGCATTGCGGTCGGTGTATCCGATTTTGAGATAGCCCTTGTGCGAGGCGACTCCGGGAAGGGAGTAGGCATAGATGGTCGGGGTGACGGCCGGGCGCTGGGGAAAGAAATTCTGGTCCATGGCAGGTGCAGTTATCGTTTTGAGTGTCAGAAGGTTTCAAATAGCAGGCAAAGATACCGGGACATCATTCCATCGGGCGGATCATGCTCTCGATGAATTCTATCTCTTCATCGTCCAGGCCGTATTTGGCGTAGAGCTGCCGGTCGATATCGTCCGGAGTGCCTTTCCAGTCAATGTCGGAGCGGGACGAAAAGTCCTGGAGAGGGACAAATTGGTAAAC
>CAMBMK010000039.1 GCA_945868745.1 uncultured Bacteroidales bacterium | reverse complement strand
TATATGGTATATTCCGGGAAGGCATTCTACGACAGGGCGGAGGTGAAGGATATGATGGCATTCTTCAAGCTTGTGGTCAATCCGGACGATGACGGCTCCTTCACGCGGGCGCTCACCTGCATCCCGCGCGGAATCGGAAATGTCTCATTCGGCTATCTCATGGCTGCGGCCCAGGCGGCAAAATGTTCTCTGTACAAAGCTGTTGCAATCGACGGACTCGAAAAGTTCGGACTGAAGGCGGGAGTCGTACAGAAGCTTCGCGAGTTCAGGGACATGATCGGAAGATTCCACAGCTCGTATCCTGCAACCAATGCCGATGAACTTGCCATGGGCATAGCGGTGGAGAGCGGAATCCTTAAATATTATAAGGATGACAACTCGGTCAACAGCCAGTCCAAAGCCGGCAACATCGAGGAGCTTGTAAACAGCATCACCTCTTACATACAGACCTGCAACAATTCCTATGCAGAGGACCAGATGGCGGAGGGGAAAATTGTGGACCAGGCGGAAATAACTGAATATCCGGTGGTTACGCTGGACAGGTATCTGGAGGATACTGCGCTTTTGAGCGCTGTCGATATAGATGATGAGGAAGGGGAGGAGTCAAGCAACAAGATTTCCCTGATGACCGTGCACAGCGCCAAGGGACTGGAGTTTCCTTATGTGGTTGTGGCCGGTATGGAAGAGAACATGTTCCCCTCCGGCGGCATCACTGCCTCTCCAGCCGATATAGAGGAAGAAAGAAGGCTGTTCTATGTGGCCCTGACAAGGGCCCAGAAAGCGGTCGTATTGACTTTCGCCCAGTCGAGGATGATGAACGGTTCTTCCCAGGGCAACAGCCCGAGCCGTTTCCTGAAGGAGATTGACAGCCGATTTGTCGAAAATCCGCTTGACGAAGATGACTTTGAGCAGTCCCCGCGTTCCGGATTCGGGGGATTCGGGTCCGGTTTCGGCTCCGGGCGCTTTTCTTCCCCTTCGGGCTACCGGAGACCGTCTGCAGGCTCTCCGGACAGACAGTCATCCGGGGTGGCTGCAGCGCCTGTGAAACGGATTCCTCCGGTGTCGAAATTCAGTTCGGCAAGTTCCCGTACACCGGATGCGGATTTCATCCCGATGTCCGTCCTGGAGATGAAGGCAGGGCAGCGGATAGAGCATAACCGATTCGGATTCGGCGTGATAGAAAGCATCACCGGATCTCCTGCCGATTTGAAGGCCTGCATCAATTTCGATGAGTTCGGGCAGAAGATTATTGTGCTGAGGTATGCGAAAATCCGCCTTGCCGAAAAGTGATACAGTGAATAACGGGTCATATTTTTTTACCGGATTATTTGTTTTTTTACAAAAATATTACGTTCTTTGCATTGAAGTTTTTCATAGTTTAAGTTTAGGTTAAGTAGCGTGGCGATCGCAGTGATGCGAATGCCACGTTTTTTTATACCTTATATGCCGACAGGAGGCAGCAGGGAAAGGGGTTGTACGTAAAAAGCAGGAATTTTTACTTTGTCCGTACGAATCTTTCCTGCAGGTTGTGCGGCGTTGTCTATCTTTGCCGTAACAAAACAAACAGACTATGGAATTCTTCAGACGACTCAATGCGCTGCGCGCGCTGCTCCCGGCCTTTATCCGCTCCTGTATCATCATACAGCTGTCAGTCTTGTGCTCAGGATGTGATTTTTTTGGAGTCCCTTTACCGGAGGGGAGTATGCTGATCCGTTTTTCCGGCTACGAGGCACTTACAACAAAAGGTGATTCCGGTGCAATACCTGACACGAGCGATTTCCTTCTGCATATTTCCGACAGTGAAGGGAGACCCGTTTACGTAGGCACATTCGGCGACTCTCCCGATGAAATCTTTGTCGAAGCTGGAACCTATCTTGTAAGTGTCAGGTCCGCTGCTTTTGAAAAGCCGGCCTGGAATACCCCTATATATGGTGATGACAGATGTGTGGAGGTCCTTTCCGGAGAAAGGACTGACGTGTGTCTTGTCTGCAGCCTTGTCAACTCGGGAATACGTCTTTGTATTGAAGACAGTTTCGTGTCGGCTTATCCGGACGGGTCGCTGGAACTGTCTTCCGCCCGCGGGAGCCTTGAAGCCGGTTATGATGAAGCACGGACCGCCTATTTTGAGCCCGGAGTAGTTTCCCTCCTTCTTGGGACGCGGTCCGGAAAGAAAAGCCTTTTTTCAAAGAATCTTGAAGCCAGGCAGATTGTGCGGATCAATCTTTCATCTTCCTCCGGTGCGCATCTGGGAGGAGGAGTGTCCGTTGTCGTGGATACTTCTGCCATATGGGAAGACATTGAAGTGGATGCTGACGGCGGATCTGCAGACGGAAGCAGTATCGACAATGCGATGGATGTGGGGAAGGCTTTGCTCTCGGCACCGGCAAAGGATGTCTGGGTGTACGGTTATATAGTGGGGTCGTTCAAGTCCACATCAAAAATTGTATTTGAATCCCCGTTTCCTTCGGCTACCAATCTTGCCATATCCGGCAGGCCTTCCGCGACTGATGTTTCCTCCTGCCTTAGCGTCGAACTGAAAAAGGGAGGTACGAGGGATGCCCTTAATCTTGTTGACAATCCGGAGCTTAAAGGCAGGAAGGTCTTTCTCCGTGGAGACCTTGCAGAGTCGTATTACGGTATCCCGGGACTAAAGGACATCACCGGTTTTGAACTCCGATGACGTGAAGGCGGCAGCAAAGGGCTTCAAAATCGGGCTCTTCGATAAGAACGAAAAGGCTCTTGATGTGCTTGGCAACTCAAAAGACAGTGAAAAATTTCTTACATTTGAAGAGGATATTGATCTTGAGGGCCGGAATAGGTACAGGGACGAATCTGATACTCCGGTAATAAAATGTCCGACAAACCTTTAGCAAACGAATAATATGGGACTGGAAATAGAAAGGAAATTCTTGGTGGCCGGGGAATTCAAATCATCGGCAAAGAAGGCCACACGCATTACCCAGGGGTATCTATGCTCTGTTCCGGAGCGTACCGTCCGCGTGAGGGTGAAGGGTGAGAAAGGTTTCATCACCGTGAAGGGAATCGGCAGCGACAGCGGCGCAAGCCGTTTCGAGTGGGAAAAGGAAATCCCTGTGGATGAGGTAAAGGAACTGCTCAAAATCTGCGAGCCGGGTGTGATCGACAAGACCAGGTATCTGGTTGACTGCGGCAACCATACTTTTGAGGTTGACGAGTTCTACGGCGACAACGAAGGCCTTGTGGTTGCGGAGGTGGAGCTTTCCGATGAAAATGAGGAATTCTCCCGTCCGGAGTGGCTCGGCGAGGAAGTCACCGGAGACAAGAAATACTACAATTCGATGCTGAAGAAGAATCCGTACAAGAATTGGAAGTAGGACAGTATACAGGCATTTCCGGATCACAATGAACCGCAACGGTGTAATAAAGGTCGACGGGATTACATCCCGCCGACCTTGGCCTTGAGCGGAATACGGGGCTCGGACCCGCGACCTTCGGCTTGGGAAGCCAACGCTCTACCAACTGAGCTAATTCCGCATCGGACTACAAATATAATAATATCTGCCCGCAAAACCAAATCGTCCGGCCTAAAAACGATTATATTTCAAAAACACATTTATCTTGCCTTAAAACCATATTGAAATCCGTCAAAAAAGGTTAATTTTGCACTTCCAACAAACAACGCCGGAATGATAGAAATGCACGATGACCAACTCCACGAAGAATGCGGCGTATTCGGAGTGTTCGGAGTGGAGAATGCCGCCGAGATCACTTATCTCGGTCTCCAGGCCCTTCAGCACAGAGGACAGGAAGGGTGCGGTATAGCAACCGTGGATGAAAACGGGAAACTTCTCAGGGTCAGGGGGCAGGGCCTCGTGGCTGAAGTTTTCGACGAAAGGTCCCTCAAATCCCTGCAGGGCACAATGGCAATAGGTCACGTGCGCTATTCCACAGCGGGAGGCGGCGGCATCGACAATGTCCAGCCCCTCCTTTTCAGACAGGAATCCGCCGGTGATTTCGCCCTGTGCCACAACGGCAACATTGTCAATTCCGCCCGTCTCCACTCCTACCTCGAGGACCAGGGCTGTCTTTTCCAGTCAACATCCGACAGCGAAATCGTCGCACACCTTATCAAGAAAGGCCCGATGAACCGCAACCACAAAAGGTTCTTTGCCATCAAGAGTGCCCTGAACATGATAGAGGGCGCTTTTGCATTTCTTGTGATGACCTCGGACCGTCTCTACATATGCCGCGACAAATACGGCTACCGTCCGCTTTCGCTCGGACGCATCGGTGACGGCTATGTGGTCAGCAGCGAAACCTGTGCGTTCAACCTTGTCGGAGCCACCTTCGAGCGTGACATCAAGCCGGGCGAGGTGCTGTCGATTGATGCGGAAGGCACAATCAGCAGCCTCTACTCGGAGTTCCACCGCAGCGCCATGTGCGCAATGGAATATATCTATTTCTCACGCCCGGACTCCAACATCGAAGGCGTCAATGTGCACGCATTCCGCAAGGAATCCGGCCGTCTCCTCTACGGGGAGGCACCGGCAGATGCCGACATAGTGGTCGGAGTGCCTGACTCAAGTCTCAGCTCCGCAATGGGTTACGCTGAGGCAAGCGGCCTGCCTTACGAAATGGGCCTCGTGAAGAACCGTTACATCGGAAGGACTTTCATCCAGCCGTCCCAGCGTATGCGCGACCTCAGCGTCAGGCTGAAGCTCTCGCCGGTCGAGAGCATTGTAAGGGGCAAAAGGGTAGTGCTCATCGACGACTCCATAGTCAGGGGCACCACATCCCTGCGCATCGTGCGCATGCTCCGCCAGGCAGGTGCATCCGAAGTCCACGTCAGGATCGCAAGCCCGCCGCTCATTGCCCCGTGCTACTACGGAGTGGACATTTCCTCCTACAGCGAGCTGATCTGCGCAAGGATGGACATCGAAGGGACGCGCAAGGCAATCGAGGCCGACACGCTTGCATTCCTTTCGAAAGAGGCCCTTTACAAGGCGGCCGACCGCAGCGACCTGTGCATCTCCTGCTTCACGGACGAGTACCTTACTTCACGCTATGACAACGGCGAAGAATAAAGAATAATATAAAGATTAAAGTTATAATGCTATGTCTAAAGCAATTGTAAAAACAGATTTCAATTTCCCGCAGCAGACGGGAAAGTATGTCGGCAAGGTGCGCGACGTCTATGACATCGACGGAAAATACCTTGTGATGGTTGTATCGGACAGAATCTCTGCCTTTGATGTCGTACTTCCTGAGGGCATCCCTTACAAGGGACAGATTCTCAATCAGATTGCTGCAAAATTCCTGGATGCTACAACTGACATCCTCCCCAACTGGAAGATTGCCGTTCCGGACCCGATGGTCACCGTGGGCTACAAGTGCGAGCCTTTCAAGGTAGAGATGGTCATCCGCGGATATCTTTCAGGCCACGCCTGGAGGGAGTACAAGGAAGGAAAGAGGGAAATCTGCGGAGTCCGCATGCCTGACGGAATGGTTGAGAACCAGAAATTCCCGGAGCCTATTATCACTCCTACCACAAAGGCTGTCGAGGGTCACGACGAGGACATCTCTCCCGAGGAGCTCATTGCTGCCGGCATCGTGACGCGCGAAGAGTACGACCAACTCGAGAAATATACCCGTGCCATCTTCCAGAGGGGTACTGAAATAGCTGCAAAACAGGGACTTATCCTTGTTGATACCAAGTACGAATTTGGAAAGAAGGACGGCGTCATCTACCTTATGGACGAGGTTCACACCCCGGACTCCTCACGTTATTTCTATGCCGAGGGCTACGAAGAGCGTCTTGCAAAGGGAGAGCGCCAGAAGCAGCTTTCCAAGGAGTTTGTACGCGAATGGCTTATGGCCGGAGGCTTCCAGGGAAAGGAAGGCCAGAAGGTGCCTGAGATGACTCCGGAAGTAGTTGCCGGCATCACCGACAGGTATGTCGAGCTGTATGAGCACATTACCGGAGAAAAGTTCAACCGTACGGACTACACTGCCGAAAAGATAGAGGCCGACGTGAAAGCCTGCCTTGCCAGCCTCAAATAGCCGGGGACCGATAAGCAGGGGCTGCTGATCCGGCAGCCCCAATCAACCAAATGACAAACTTCAATAACCACACCACATAATCACAACACAGTATAATGAACGACATTTTGAAAATCCTCGGTACCTGGAAATTCTGGAAGGAGCTGTTCCTGATGACATTCGGAATGATGATCGGAGCGGCTGCCGTCTATTATTTCCTTATACCGAGCAAACTTATCATCGGTTCCGTATCGGGTCTTTCCATCGTCATCTCTACTCTCTTCGAGAAAATCGGCCTTCCGATAAAGGTATCTATTATCGTAATGATAGTCAATGCGATACTCCTTATTCTGGCCTGGCTTCTCATCGGAAAGGAATTCGGTGCCAAGACTGTCTATACCGCAATGATCCTCGGACCTCTTATGGACGTCTGGGAATGGATCTGCCCTTGGGAAAAGCTCATGAGCCCGGGGACCAGCTCAGTAATGGGCGACCCCTGGTTTGACCTTCTGTGTTTCGTGCTGATGCTCAGCATTTCACAGGCTGTGCTGTTCAATATCAATGCCTCCACCGGAGGTCTTGACATCATAGCCAAGATTGTCAACAAGTATTTCAACCTCGACATCGGGGCCTCTGTCACCGTGGCCGGTGTGCTGATTGTCTGCACCTCATTTGCAATCAACCCGTTCAGGATGGTGATCATCGGCCTCATAGGTACCTGGCTCAACGGACTGATTGTCGATTACTATTCCGCTACTCTCAACCGCAGGAAGAGGGTATGCATAGTGTCCGACGACCACGAACGCATCCGCAGGTACATCATCGACAAGCTTGTGAGGGGATGCAGCCTCTACAGGATGACCGGAGGATATGAGGGAGCGGAGCATATCGAGATCCAGACCCGTCTTACCCAGGATGAGTTTTCCTCCCTTATGGCATGGCTCAAGGACAACGATATCCACGCCTTCATCACTGCCGGCAATGTCAGCGAGGTTTACGGACTCTGGCACAAACACACCAAGAAGGAGAAGATTGCGGCCAAATCCCGCGACGACCTTAGCTGTTTCTGACAAGTCATATCCCATATCTATAGGGCCTGCCGGCATCCCGGCGGGCCTTTTTACGTATCATGGGCTGCCAAAACGATATTGCCTGTCTGTCAAAACGATATACCCGTTTGCCGCTTTTTGGAAATCCCTCCCGTATTGCTATCTTTGCACTTTCAACCCGGCCATTGCCATTGCAGCAATCCGATAATTGATTTTTCTTTTTTATGATCAACACCAGACTTCTGTTCAGACCGAGACTGTTTTCCTGTCTGAAGCATTATTCGAAAGAACTGTTCATGGCCGACCTGATGTCCGGCATCATTGTCGGCATCGTAGCCCTTCCTCTTGCCATCGCCTTCGCCATTGCGTCGGGCGTTTCCCCTGAAAAAGGTATAATCACGGCAATTGTAGCAGGCTTCCTGATGTCGTTTTTCGGAGGAAGCAAGGTCCAGATCGGCGGCCCTACGGGAGCCTTCATCGTAATCGTCTATGGAATAGTCCAGAGCTACGGTATGAGCGGCCTCATCACTGCCACCATGCTTGCCGGGGCAATCCTGGTGCTGATGGGAGTTTTCCGCCTCGGCACAGTCATCAAATTTATCCCGTATCCTGTCATCGTGGGATTTACCAGCGGTATCGCCCTTACTATTTTTGCAACGCAAATCCCTGATGTCCTTGGACTTACATTCTCCGGAGAAAAAGTACCGGGAGACTTTGTAGGCAAGCTGGCCCTGTATTTCCGCCACATCGACACAATCAACTGGTGGAACGCCCTCGTTGCCGCCGCCAGCATCGTGATAATCCTCATTGCCCCGAAAATTTCCAAGAAGATACCGGGCTCGCTCATGGCAATCCTTGTGGTGACTGTCTGTGTGCTTCTTATGAAGAATTATGCCGGCATCACCTGCATAGACACCATCGGAGACCGCTTCTCCATCAAAGCCTCAATGCCGTCTGCAGAGATGCCTGCAATCAACTGGGCTGCCATCCAGGACATCTTCCCGATTTCCATCACCATTGCAGTGCTTGCGGCCATCGAGTCACTCCTTTCGGCAACGGTGGCTGACGGTATGATAGGCGACAAGCATGACTCCAATACCGAACTCATCGGACTGGGAATCGCAAACCTCATCACCCCGCTCTTCGGAGGCATTCCCGCTACCGGAGCCATTGCAAGGACGATGACCAACATCAACAACGGGGGAAAGACACCTGTGGCCGGCATAGTCCACGCCGTAGTCCTGCTCCTGATACTGCTTTTCCTGATGCCACTGGCCAGATACATCCCTATGGCCTGCCTTGCCGGAGTGCTTGTAGTGGTGTCCTACAATATGTTCGGATGGCGTTCCTTCAGGGGACTTCTCAAGAATGCCAAGTCGGATGTGCTTGTCCTGATGCTCACATTCGTGCTGACTGTCCTCTTTGACCTCACCATTGCCATCGGAGTGGGACTCCTGATCGCCTGCCTTCTTTTCATGAAGCGTGTGATGGAGACCACCGACATCTCGGTCATCACCGACGAACTCAATCCCAACACCGACACGGACCTTCTCCAGGGCAATGCGGAGAGCCTTTCCGTACCTGAAGGCGTGGAAATCTATGAAATCAACGGCCCGTATTTCTTCGGAATCGCGACCAAGTTTGAGGATATGATGACAAGGCTGCACGACCGCCCTAAGGTAAGGGTGATCCGTATGAGAAAGGTGCCGTTCATCGACTCCACAGGTATCCACAACCTGACTTCGCTTTGTGAAATGTGCCGTAAACAGAATATCGGGATAGTCCTTTCCGGAGTCAATCCCAATGTGCGCGAATCCCTTGTCAAGACAGGTTTCAGTGCGGAGCTGGGTGAGGAAAACATCTGCCCGGACATCTATGCCGCACTTCGCAGGGCAGGTGAGATAACTTCCCGGCAGTGACCGTGCGGGGGCTGCCCCGCCCAAATGAACATACCAGGATTACAGGGATTATTTCTGTATGAATGATACTATTTCCCCGGCAATTTCAGCCGGGGTTTTTCCGTCCGTGACGATTGTATGGCTGGCGGCGCGGAGATAGATGTCAAGGCGTGATGCCATCAGGGAGGAGATGCGGCTGCGGAGCCTTTCCTCTTCATTGCCGTTTCCTCCGCCGCAGAGCATCGGACGGTCGGACGTCGCTCCCAAAAGGTTTTCCACAAGTGTGTCAGCCGTGGCGGAGAGATAGAAACACACTGTTTTCAGGCGCACAATCTCCTCGCACTGCGGGGTTGTCAGCGTGCCGCCACCGAGGGAGAGGATGAGGTTGCCATTGTCCGAAGAAGTGATTTCACGCAGGGCGGAAAGCTCCATTTCCCTGAAAGCCCCCTCGCCGTCAGTGCTGAAAATGTCCTTGATCCTGCGGCCCTCCTGCGTCTCAATCCATTCGTCCAGGTCCGTAAGGGGCCAGCCGAGAATGCCCTGGAGCTCCCTGCCGACGCTGCTTTTACCGCAGCCCATAAACCCGGACAACGCTATTGTCATATTGTCAAATGTCAAACAGGCTGTCCGGAATGTCGTCCTCGCCGAGGTCCACCACGTCACCGGCATTGTATCCCTTTTCCTGCGGTGAAGCGGTATCCTCCGCAGCGGAAACTGCCTCTTCCCCAGCGGAAACCGCCTCTGCACCCTCCTGAAGATCAGCATCTTCAGCGGTGACATCGTCTTCCGGCTTGTGGAGCGGCTCCCCGAATTCCACGCCCGAGAGCTCGTACTGGTGGCACTTCCTTCCCTTTGCGGCAAGGCCCTTCTTGCCTATGAACTCTTCCGCATCGATGGTCTCGTCCTCCCTGTGGGCATATTTGCCGCCGAAATGGACGACAATCTGCGGATGGAGGTCATCGGAAATGGCCACAAGGTATGAACCCTTCGAATCGGAGATGAACGAAACAGGGGTATTGTCGCTCAAAGTGAAGCTGAACCTCTTGACATAGAAGGCTTTTGCCGCGCTGTCCCAATAGAGGGCGGTGAAGGTCCTGTCGGCGTCGAACTTCCCGATACGGAGGACTTCGCCCTGATACCGGCTGCTCAGGTCAAACGTGGTGGTGTAGTAGGTACCGTCACTGAATACTGCCAGGATGTGGTCGTCGGCTACAAAATTGCCAAGCCAGGTGCCGTGGCCGTCTTCGTTGAGCCTCTGTATGTCGCTGTCATACCAGATGTCCTTGCCTCCGATTGTGGATACACCTTTGGACTTCATCTGGATGCGCTGGATTGCAAATTTCGTGATGAGATTGCCCCTTGAAGCCTTTCCCTTGACGGCAAGGGAGGAGAAATCATACTCGAGGGATGTCTTCTTGAGCTTCGGGCGCGGACGCAGATAGATGCGCACGGTCTCGGCCTCGCCGTTCGGATTGACGGAAAGGTACTTGATCTCCGAGCCCGGCTTGCCCTGCGTGATGTCATATTCCTTGTCCCTCGTGATGGAGGTCACGGCAAAACGCTTGGCGTAGTAGGTGCTTTCCTTGCCGTCGCGGTAGATGACGTTGTAGATGGTACGGGTGTCATTCCTGTTCCACAGGCCCACGTACTGGAGATTTTCCCCGAAGAATGCCTTGTCAGACACCTTGGTCACCTTGTATCTGCCGTCACGGCTGATGACGATGATTTCAGACAGGTCGGAGCAGTCGCATACAAACTCACCGCCATCGTCCTTCTTGAGCGCAATTCCCACAAAGCCGGTCTTGAGGTTGGCGCAAAGCCTTGCGTTGTTGTTGACGACCTTGGTGGCCGCGATTGTCTCGAAGGAGGTGATTTCGGTAAGGCGCGGATGGTCCTTGCCGTATTTTTTCTTCAGCCCCTTGAACCAGTCAATCGTGTATTCGGTCAGATGGTCAAGATTGTACTGCACCTGTCCCATCTGCTCCTCAATGGCGCGTATCTTCTCGTCGATGACCTTTGTGTCAAATTTGGAAATCTTGCGCACCGGCTTCTCCACCAGCTTGAGGATGTCGTCCATCACAATCTCCCTCCTTAACTCCTGCTGGTATTCCTTCATCTTTGCAAACACCTCGTCGAGCTGGTCTTCCCATGACTTCTGGTCCTGCTCCAGCACCTTGTAGATGCGGTTTTCGAAGAAGATGCGCTCCAGGGAATTGTAGTGCCAGTCGTCGGCAAGCTCCGACATCCTGATTTCAAGCTGGCGCCTGTGGATGTCGCGCGTGTGGTTGGTGCTGTAGATGAGAATGTCGTCAACACTGAGGAACTCCGGCTTGTTGTCCACGATGACGCAGGCATTCGGCGCGATTGTGGTCTCGCAGTCAGTGAATGCGTAGAGGGCATCAATGGTCTTGTCCGGGGACACGTCGTTGTGGAGGTGGATTATGATATTGACCTTGCTTGTGGTGAGGTCGTCGAACTTCTTGATCTTGATTTTTCCCTTGTCCTTTGCCTTGATGATGGAATCGATCACCATATGGGTTGTCTTCCCATACGGAAGCTCGGTGATGGCAAGGGTGTTCTTGTCGATTTTCTCGATGCGGGCGCGTACCTTGAGGGTGCCTCCGCGCTTTCCCGCCATATACTTCGAGCAGTCAAGAAGACCGCCGGTAGGGAAGTCCGGAAGGATGGAGAAACTCTCTCCCTTGAGGATGGCTATCGACGCATCAATCAGCTCGTTGAAGTTGTGGGGAAGGATCTTGGAGGCCATGCCCACGGCGATACCCTCGGTGCCCTGCGCAAGAAGCAGCGGGAAACGGACGGGGAATTCGGTCGGCTCATCGTTGCGGCCGTCGTAGGATGTCATCCAGTTGGTGACCTTCGGGTCGAAGATGACCTCCTTGGCAAATTTGCTCAGGCGTGCCTCGATGTACCTCGGTGCGGCATTGGAGTCTCCCGTGAAGATGTTGCCCCAGTTGCCCTGGCAGTCCACGGTGTAACCCTTCTGCCCGAGCTGGACGAGTGCCCCGAGTATGCTCTGGTCACCGTGAGGATGGAACTGCATCGCCTGTCCGACAATGTTGGCCACCTTGGTGTAGTTGCCGTCGTCGATGCGGTTCATCGCATGGAGAACCCTCCTCTGGACAGGTTTGAGACCGTCCACGATATGCGGAACGGCTCTCTGGAGGATTACATATGACGAATAGTCAAGGAACCAGTCCTTGAACATTCCGGAAAGCTTGAATTTGCGGCTGTCCTCCCCGAGCAGCTTTCCGAAGCGTCCGTCAGGGGCAGAAACCTCTCCTTCCACGGGCACTTCGCCGTATTCTTCTTCCATTCCCTCCTGCTGAGGGTTCTCGTCATCCCAATCCTCTCTCATTTCCTGTGTATTTGCAGATTAAACAAATTCCTAAAACAGACCGCAGGGAAGGGCTATTCCTCGTAGCCGAACCTGCGCAATTCCTTTCTGGAGGTCCTCCAGTCCGGATCGACCTTCACGAACAGGTTGAGGAAGACCTTCTTCTGGAAAAAGTCCTCCATCTCGATCCTTGCATCCGTGCCCAGCTTCTTCATCGCGCTGCCGCCCTTTCCGATGAGGATACCCTTCTGGGAGTCCCTCATCACATAGATGACCGCGCTGATGTCATACCGCTCCGCGCCCTCCTTGAAGGCCTCCACAACCACCTCGCAGCTGTAAGGGATCTCTTCCTTGTAGTTGAGCAGTATCTTTTCCCTGATGATCTCGGAGGCGAAGAAACGCATGTTGCGGTCGGTGAATGCATCCTTGTCATACCACGGCGGAGATACCGGAAGATGCCTCAGGATGGCGTCGAACACATTTTCGAGCCCGAACTTTTCCTTTGCGCTCACAGGGAACACCTCCGCTCCCGGAACTTCCTTCTGCCAGTATTCCATCAGTGCCACCACGCTCTTCTGGTCGCTTATGTCAATCTTGTTGACAGCGATCACGACCGGGCAGTCCACCTTCTTCAGCTTTTCGATGTATTCCGAGTTCTTGTCAGCCTTCTCCACGGTATCAGTCACATAGAGAAGGATGTCGGAGTCTCCGAATGCCCCGTCCACATAGCTCATCATATTCTGCTGGAGCCTGTAGTTGGGCTTCAGGATGCCCGGGGTGTCGGAATACACAATCTGGTAGTCATCACCGTTGACAATGCCCATGATCCTGTGGCGGGTGGTCTGGGCCTTGGCGGTTACGATGCAGAGCTTTTCGCCCACAAGGGCATTCATAAGAGTGGATTTGCCGACATTGGGGTTTCCCACTATGCCGACAAATCCGCTTCTGTGCTGTTTTACGCCGTTGTCTGCCATAGACAGCCTATACGTATGCACCCATCTTCAGGACGCTTGCCTCCCCAGGGGTGAGGAACCTCCATTCGCCCTTTTTCAGGCCTTTCTTGGTAAGACCTGCGAAATATACCCTGTCAAGGGCCTTCACGTCATATCCGAGCGATTCGAAGATGCGCCTTACAATGCGGTTCTTTCCCGAATGGATCTCGATGCCGACCTTGCGGTGGTCCTCGGCGTCGATGTACTGGAGGTCATCGGCGCAGACCTCTCCGTCTCCGAGAGTGACTCCCTGGAGAATCCTGTCGAAATCCTCCTGCTCGAGAGGGCGGTCAAGAATGGCCTGATATATTTTCTTCTTGTCGTAGGAAGGGTGTGTAAGCCTCTCCGCAATGTCACCGTCATTGGTGAAAAGCAGCACGCCGGTGGTGTTCTTGTCGAGCCTTCCCACAGGGAATACCCTGTAGCCCGCACCCTTGATGAGCTCCATCACGGTCTTTTCCGCGTGAGGGTCGGTGGCGGATGTGACATATCCCTTAGGCTTGTTCATCACAAGATATACCTTTTCCTCGCCCTTGAGTGTCTCGTCATTGAACTTGACCACATCGTGGAGAACATTGATCTTGGTACCGAGCTGGGTGACAACCTCTCCGTTGACGGTGACCACGCCGGCCTCGATCATCTGGTCGGCCTCGCGGCGCGAGCATACTCCGGAATTGGCGATGAAGCGGTTCAGTCGCATCGTCTCTTTGAACTCGGCTGCAGGTGCCTGGTCGAAATCCGACATGGTGCTGTCGTTTACAACCGGCTTGCGTGCAATCATGTCATTGATGCCGCTGTTGTCGTTGAACTCGTATGGATTCTTGCGTACCTTGCGCGACTTTGTGCCGAACGGCTTCTTAGGGCCCTGCTTCTTTGCAAATCCCGGCCTTCCGCCGTTGCTTCTGCGCTGCGGACGGTCGCCGTAGCTCCTGCGCTCATCCTGCTGCTCTCCGTCGGAAGAGAATCTCCTTCCGCCCTGTGGTTTTCCGTAGCTCCTGCGCTGTCCTCCGTATGAAGGGCGGTCGCCGTTGCTCCTGCGTCCGTATGACGGACGGTCTCCATAGTTTCTGCGCTCCTCGCCCTCATTGTTGTATGACGGACGGTC
>CAMBMK010000038.1 GCA_945868745.1 uncultured Bacteroidales bacterium | reverse complement strand
CCATAGCTTCTGCGCTCGCCTCCGTTGTATGACGGACGGTCGCCGTAGCTTCTGCGCTCGCCTCCGTTGTATGACGGACGGTCGCCGTAACTTCTTCTCTCGCCTGAGCCGGGACGACCCTCGCCGTAGCTCCTGCGTTCTGCCGGGCCTTCGGAAGACCCGTACACTTTGCCTGGTTGCCTTGACCCGGAAATCCTCGGTCTAAGCTTCCTTCCTGATGCGGAATAACCGCTCTTTTCTTTTTCTTCCATAATACTATGCCCCATCGGGGCCTTTTAAATAACTTATATGCAATGGCATCACGCCATAGTTGCTGTCCGGTTCCGGCCCGGAGGCCGTCGGTCAATTCAATTTGAATATGTATGTAATCGTCCCCTCCTGCAGTGCCGGGGCATCTGCATCGGTGTTGAAGTGCGCCTGGAGTGCAGCAGCCCTTGCCGCCGACCACAGCTTCTGGTCCACTACGGTTGTGCCCTCCGCTCCGGCCTTTGCCTTCTTGACGTTGCCGTACTGGTCAACCCAGATGGTCACGACGACTGTACCGGATTCCTGGCTGTTGTAGGAAGGCTTGGGAAGATAGCCGTTCACAGGCTTGCGTCCCTTGAGCCTTGCGCTCGGTTCCCCGCTCTGCTTGCCGCTTTCGGTGTTGCCCGCAGCGTGACCGGCTTTCAGTGCCTCCGTGACGGTGTGCGCTGTCTGTGCCGCAAGGGTGTCTTCAGAAGGCTGGTTGTCGGCTGCGTGGAAGAGAGCCTTTTTCTCAATCGGCTTCTCGCGCGGCGGCTCGTATCTCTCGACATCGCCGAAATCGTCCACGGTGGCTTCCTGCGCGGTGTTCGCCTTGCTTCCGGTTTCCTGCGCCTGTGACTGCTGCACAAGGTTTACAGGCTTTGTCCTGTCAATTTCGACGGCCTGCGGCTGGTTGCCGTATTTCTGCCTCTGTGGCTTCTGCGCCTGCTCCTCGGAGAAATCGATCACGAAGGTGTTCTCCTCGGGCGGAGGGTAGATGTATCTGAAGCCCGAGAATGCACCGCAGCACAGCAGGACCGCGTGGAAGGCGACCGTGAGCGCTATGCCCAGCCCTCTGGAAATCTTCTCCTGAAGGGAACGTTCCTGCTTGTAGTGTTGCATATCATTCAGGTTGTGTCGCCAGGATCACCTTGTAGTGGTTTCTCTTGGCAATGTTCATCACCGCGACGATTTCCCTTACGGGCACGGTCTCGTCGGCGTAAATTGCAAATGTCGGGTCCTCTTCGCTCTGGAGCAGGCTCACAAGCCCGTCCTCAATCTCTTCGAAAGGGACTGCCTGCTCGTCACCGTTGAGGTGGTAGGTATAGACATCCCCCTCGTGCCAGTCCTTGATGGACACGCTTACGGTCGCCTTGGCCGAAACCTGTCCGGTGCTCTTCGGAAGAAGAAGCTTCAGGGCGTTCGGATTGACGAGCGTCGAGGTGATGAGGAAGAAGATCAGGAGCAGGAACACAAGGTCTGTCATTGACGACATCCCGTTTTCCGCGAGGACCTTCGTTGTTCTTTTCAGTGCCATAGTCCTTTATGCTTTGTCTTCAGCCGGTTCGTGGAGCATGTCCATAAAGTCGATGGTGGCGTTCTCCATCTTGGCTACAAGGTCGGAAATGTTGGAAGTCAGGTAGTTGTAGCCGAAGTAGGCGATGATTCCGACGATAAGGCCGCCCACGGTGGTGATCATCGCGGTGTAGATGCCGCTGGAGAGCAGGGTGATGTCGATGTTGTTGCCTGCCATGGACATGTTGAAGAATGCCTGCACCATTCCGAGCACCGTCCCGAGGAATCCGATCATCGGGGCTCCTCCGGCGATTGTGGCAAGAATCGGAAGTCCCTTCTCAAGCCTTGCAATCTCGGCATTGCCCACGTTCTCGATTGCCGTCTGGATGTCGCCGAGCGGGCGTCCTATCCTTTCGAGGCCTTTCTCGACCATCCTTGCAATAGGGGAGTCGTACTTGGTGCTGAGGGTGATTGCAGACTTGAGCTTGCCCTCGTGGAGATAGTCGCGGATGTCGTTCATGAAGTCCTTGTCTATCTGGCCCGCCTTGTGGATCATCCACCATTTCTTGCCGAAGAGATAGATGGCCACGATTGAAAGGGCGAGAAGAACGAGCATCAGCCAGCCGCCCTTGGCTGCCATGCTGATGAAGGAGAATGACATTTCCTGCTGCACCGGAGCGGCTGCTGCGGCCTGCCCGGCGAGTGCAGAAAGCGAATCTGCCTGAAGAAGATTGAAAAGCATATGGTATCTGTTTTTAATTGTCCTCCGATGGTCCGGATGCGTCGTATGCAAGTTGCGGACCGTATTTTCCAACAACCTGCAAATATAGCAATTTTTTGGAGATAATCGGGCCTGTCCGGGCTATATTTCAGCCTCCCCGGCGCCGCTGCCGCTTCTGCCGTAATCCACCCTGCACAGGAAGAGTCCCTGCGGCGGGACTGACTCGCCGGCCCGGCCCCTGCTTCCGGACTGCAGTACCTCCAGCATCCATTCCGGTTCGTGGCGCCCCCTGCCTATTTCAATAAGGGTGCCGACCACGGCGCGGACCATGTTCCGGAGGAACCGGTCGGCGGAAATGGTGAATACAAGGTAGTCACCATCCGCCGCCGGGTAGCCCAGAAGGGCTGCGTGGTCCGGCCGGTAGCTCTCCCATCCGGCCCGGGTTACTGTGCATATGGAAGTCTTGTTGCCTCCGCCCGTCTTTTCGAAACAGCTGAAGTCGTGCGTGCCGAGAATCAGCCGTGCAGCCCTGTTCATCGCATCCACGTCCAGCGGGTATCCGCACCTGTAGGACCTGCCTTCCATAAAAGGGTCCTTTTTGCGGTGCAGGAAATACCTGTAGGTCCTTTCCGTGGCGCTGAACCTTGCGTGGAAGTCTTCCGGAGCCGGTGCCACTTCGTGGATTGCAATGCTGCGCGGCAGGATGGCATTCAATTTGTAGCAAAAGCCTTCCGCGCCGGGATTGGCGCTGTCAGAATCAAAGTGTGCTACATAGCGGACGGCGTGGACACCGGTATCGGTCCTTCCCGCACCCGTAACCGAGACCTCACCGCCCAGCAGCGTGCCCAGAGCCTTCTGGAGACAACCCTGGACGGAAGGGGCATCATTTTGAATCTGCCAGCCGCAAAAGGCGGAGCCGTCATAGCTGAGAACAATCCTGTAGCGCATTGTAATTGATTTTTTGCAAAAATACAATATTTTATGGAGAGCGTAAACATCAAGGAACTCAACGACCGCATCCAGCAGGAAAGTTCTTTTGTGGACCTTCTGTCCCTGGAAATGGGCAAGGTCATCGTAGGGCAGAAACATCTAATCGACAATCTTCTCATCGGACTTCTCGCCAACGGGCACATCCTTCTCGAAGGTGTGCCGGGTCTGGCAAAAACACTTGCAATCAACACATTGGCCCAGGCAGTATCGGCAAAGTTCAGCCGTATCCAGTTTACTCCTGACCTTCTTCCGGCGGACCTTACAGGTACGCTGGTCTATTCCCAGAAGGATGGCGGATTCCAGGTCCACAAAGGCCCGGTATTCGCCAATTTCGTGCTTGCGGACGAGATCAACCGTAGCCCTGCCAAGGTGCAGTCGGCCCTTCTCGAGGCGATGCAGGAGCGCCAGGTGACAATCGGTGACGACACCTTCCCGCTACCTGAGCCGTTCCTCGTGATGGCGACACAGAACCCTGTGGAGCAGGAAGGCACATATCCTCTTCCGGAGGCCCAGGTGGACCGTTTCATGCTCAAGGTGGTCGTGTCATATCCGAAAAAGGAAGAGGAGAGGCAGATCATCCGCATGAACAATACGGGAGAGTTCCCGAAGGCCTCGCCGGTAGTCGGCCTCGACGACATCGTCCGTGCCCGCAAGGTGGTCAAGGATGTGTATATGGACGAAAAGATAGAGAAATACATCGTGGACATAGTCTATGCCACCCGTACCCCGGGGGACTACGGCCTCAAGAATCTTGAGGGCCTCATCTCATTCGGAGGCTCACCGCGTGCAAGCATCTCTCTTTCAATGGCTTCAAAGGCCTATGCGTTCATCAAGCGCAGGGGATACGTCATCCCTGAGGATGTGCGTGCCGTATGTCCGGAGGTCCTCCGCCACCGTATCGGGCTCACCTATGAGGCCGAGGCCGAAAATGTCACCCCGGAGAACATCATCTCCGAGGTACTCAACGCGGTGATTGTCCCGTAACAGCCTGAAGGGATGGAGAATACCCGTACAGCAGATCTCCTGAAGAAAGTCAGGAAGATTGAAATCCGGACCCGTGCACTGTCCCACCAGATTTTCGCGGGAGAGTACCATTCGGCCTTCAAGGGCCGCGGTATGGCTTTCAGCGAGGTCAGGGAGTACCAGTGGGGCGACGACGTCCGCAATATGGACTGGAATGTCACTGCGCGCCTGAGCGCCCCTTATGTGAAGGTGTTCGAGGAGGAAAGGGAACTGACGGTCGTGCTCCTGATCGACGTGAGCCGTTCAGGACTGTTCGGCACAGCTGTCCAGACCAAGCGCGACCTGATTGCGGAGCTTGCCGCAATCCTCTCGTTTTCAGCCATCATCAACAATGACAAGGTGGGCGCCCTGCTGTTCAGCGACAAGGTGGAAAAGTTCATCCCTCCCAAGAAGGGACGGTCCCACCTGCTCCATATCATCAGCGAAATCATTGATTTCAAGCCTGACAGTGACGGGACCGACATCAGCCAGGCGTTGAGGTATCTTACCAATGCCCTGAAGAAAAAATGCACTGCGTTCCTGCTTTCGGACATGCTGGATACGGACTCCGAAGGCAATCCGCGCTACGAGGACGCCCTGAAGATAGCTGCATCCCGTCACGACCTCTCGGTCATCAGGGTGAGCGATCCGAGGGAAAAGACCATGCCTCCCGTCGGTCTTGTGCATATAAAGGACTCGGAGACAGGACAATGCGCCTGGGTAAATACCGACAGCAGGAAGGTCCGCTCGGCATATGCATCGTGGTTTGAAAAGACCGGTGAAAATGCTCTTGCCGTGATGAGGCGCTACCACGTGGACAGCGTGGACATTACTACTGACAGTGATTATGTGAAGGGCCTGATGGGGCTTTTCAGGAGGAGATAGAGATGAAGAGACTCGCTTTGATTTTGGCGGCGCTGATGCTTGCTTCCGCCCTGGGTGCGCAGGACGGTGCATTTTTGCGCCGGGAGCCGCAGAGGGATTCTGTCCTCATAGGGGACAGGCTCCACTACGGTTTTTCGCTCGAAAGGGTTCCCGAGGGGACTGACTTCGGTCTCCCGGATTATTCCGAAGGGCTCCCGGAAGGGCTTGAAATGATAGAAAAATGGCATTGCGACACCCTCAGGACCAGAAAGAAAGAGGCGGCCTACGACCTTGAATTCAGTACCTGCCTGACTTCTTTCGACGAGGGGGAATATGAGCTTCCTCCGATTGTGGTGCTGAGGAAGACTCCGGCCGGGGGAGTGGATACCCTGGTGTTTGCCGGAGTGCCCGTCCAGGTGAGGGAAATGCCCGTGGATACGACCACCTACATCCCGCACGACATCAGGGGCCAGATAAAGTATCCCGTGACTTTCAGGGAGATAGCCCCATATATCGCAGGGGCCATTGCCCTGGCTGCCCTGGTGGTCCTTGCCGTGTACCTTGTCCGCAGGTTCCGCCGCAGGGAAAGCGGGGAGGAGGTCGCAAAGGACCCTCCTCACATTGTCGCCCTGCGCAAACTGGAAAGGTTCCGCAGCAACAGATACTGGGCCCATGACAGGCAGAAGGAATTCTATTCCGGAGTCACCGACGCCCTGAGGGAATACATCTCGGCAAGGTACGGATTCGGGGCCATGGAGATGACCACTGCCGAAATCTGTGCCGAGCTGAAGAAAACGGACCTCAATGCCGATCTCTATGAGACGGTAAAGACTCTCTTCGAGGATTCGGACTATGCCAAGTTTGCCAAGATGACATTCACCGACGAGCAGAATGCCAGGGTGGTGCCTGAGGCTGTCCGCTTTGTGACTGCTACGTATGTTTCTGAAAATCAAGAAGGGGAGGAGAGTTAACCATGTTTTTTGAATATCCGAGACTCCTGTGGCTTCTTGCCGTTCCGGTGCTTCTTGCCGCCCTGTATGTCTATAGGGAGATTGCCGGGAAGCGGCCCCATATGAGGGTGTCCGCCAGTGCAGCCTGGCTTGCCGGAGGAAAGACGGTGCTTTCGTATCTGCGCCATATCCCGTTCATCCTGAGGACGGCCGCCCTTGTGCTGATGGTCATAGCCATTGCCCGTCCGCGTTCCACAACGAAGATGGACAAGGTGGATACCGAAGGCATAGATATCGTCTTTGCAATGGACGTGTCCACGAGTATGCTCGCCCGCGACTTCAATCCGGACCGCATAAGCGCCGCCAAGGACATTGCCATCCAGTTCATTTCCCAGCGTCCGTACGACAGGATGGGCATAGTAGTATTTGCCGGGGAAAGCTACACGCAGTGCCCCCTGACCACGGACAGGGCCACCCTGATCAACCTGATGAAGGGCATCGAGACGGGACTCATCGACGACGGGACCGCAATCGGCAACGGACTTGCCACAGCAGTGGCGAGAATCAAGGATTCCGATGCAGTGAGCCGCGTGGTGATACTTCTGACCGACGGCGTCAACAACAGCGGTGAAATCACCCCGCGCAGCGCGGCCGACATAGCCAAGACATACGGAATCCGCGTCTATACGATTGGAGTCGGGGCAAACGGCACTGCTCCATATCCGGTGATGACCCCGTGGGGAGTGCAGATGCAGCAGGTAGAGGTCGAAATCGACGAGCCTCTCCTGAAGGAAATCGCCTCGGTCACGGGCGGGCGCTATTTCAGGGCCACGGACAATACCAAACTGGCTGAAATCTATTCGGAAATCAACAGGATGGAAAAGGCGCGCACCACGGTTGACAGTTTCCCGCTCTATCACGAGATGTTCCTGCCTTTCGGAATCGCTGCGCTTGCCTGCCTGCTTCTTGAACTTATTGTCAGACTTTTGATGAGGAGGTTGCCGTGATCTATTTTGCCAATCTGATTTTTCTCATATGCATTGTCCTGGTGCCGCTTCTGCCTCTGGCATATGCCCTTGTGCGCAGAAACCGCCGGAAAAGGATTCGCACGTTCGGGGATGAAACCCTTGTGGATGAATTGATGCCTTCCTGGTCGGGAGGACGCGGATGGGTGAAGATATCCCTTCTTTCGCTCGCCCTGGTGTTTTTCCTGGTCGGCCTGGCACGCCCGATGATAGGTGCCAAAATCGAGAACCGCAAGACAAAGGGTGCCGAAGTGATGATAGCGCTTGACGTGTCCAACTCAATGCTTGCGCGCGACTATTCCCCCGACAGGCTCAGCAGGGCCAAGCTTGCCATCTCACGCCTTGCGGACAAACTTGGCGACGACAGGCTCGGACTTGTGCTTTTTGCCGGAAAATCATTCGTGCAGCTCCCAATTACCACCGACTATGTCTCTGCCAAGATGTTTCTCGGCAACATATCAACATCATCCGTGCCGGTGCAGGGTACAGCCATCGGGGATGCCATCAACACCTGCATCAGGAGTTTCAGCGCCCAGAGTGAGAAAAGCCGTGCAATCATTGTCATAACTGACGGAGAAAACCACGAGGACGACCCTATAGCCGCAGCGAAGGATGCCGCCTCCATGGGCATCAAGGTCTATACCATCGGTGTGGGAAGCACCCGCGGAGAGCCTATCCCGGTTGACGGTGAGCTGCTCAGGGACAAGGACGGCAACATTGTGGTGACTAGGCTCGACGAAGACACCCTGCGCAAGATTGCCGCTGCCGGAAACGGGGCCTATGTCCACGCAGGCAACGATGAGTTCGGACTCAATCCCATTATCGGTGAGATACGCCAGATGGAGGACGAAGAGTTTGTCTCACAGGTATTTGAAGAATATGATGAGCAGTATATGTTTTTCTTCGGCATAGCTCTGCTTCTGCTTGTGACGGAGATGCTCATCGGAGACAGGAAATCAAAAAGACATTTGTTCATCCGTTGATTATGAGAGTTTCAGGATATATCGCCGCGATGGCGGCCGCATTGCTTGTCAGCCTTTCTGCATCAGCCCAGACCGACAGGGCCGAGGTGCGCAGGGGCAACAGGCAGTTCAAAAAGGAACAGTACCGTGAGGCGGACGTAAGCTACCGCAAGGCCCTGCTGAAGGATTCCCTGTCGGTTGCCGCCAACTACAATCTCGCGTCCAACCTCTACAGGCAGCAGAATTTCGATGATGCCGCCGAATATGTCGGAAAAATTTCCGAAATTGCACAGACGCATCCTTCAGGGCGTGACATCCACTTCAATGCGGGTGACATCGCCATTGCAAAAAAGGATTGGCAGGGTGCGGTGGATGCTTTCAGGAAAGCGATCCTGATGGACCCTGAGGACCTTCAGGCCAAGGAGAACTACATCTACGCCAAAAAGATGCTCCAGAACAGCCAGGGCGGAGGCGGCCAGGACCAGAATCAGGATCAGGATCAGAACCGGGACCAAAATCAGGACCAGAATCAGGACCAAAACCAGGACCAGCAGGATCAAAACCAGAATCAGAATCAGGACCGGCAGCCTCAGGACAGCCCGAAGATATCGGAGCAGCAGGCCCAGCAGATGCTGAAGGCAATCCAGGCCAAGGAGCAGCAGACGCAGGACAAGGTCAACCGCGAGAAAGCCGACGCCCTGAAGTCAAAGGACAGGGACAAGAACTGGTAAAGAGAGGAATATGAAGAGATTGATTGTATCATTGCTGCTTTTTGCAGCTGCATTTGCGGCCTTCGCCCAGGACAGCGTCCTGAGGGTGGAGGCTCCTTCCGTTGTCGGACTTGACGAGCAGTTCGGGGTGACATTCATTATCGAAGGGGAGAACAAGCCCACGGATTTTTCCTGGAGCCAGGGTGATGACTTCAAGCTGGTCTGGGGACCGCAGAAAGGTGTATCTACAAGCACACAGATAATCAACGGAAAACGCACCAGGTCTTCACAATATACATATACCTACATTCTTTCCCCGAAGCAGAAGGGCCGTTTCACACTGCCTGCAGCAAGTGCGACGGTAAAGGGAAAGACCATCTCTTCGCAGCAGGTCAGCATCGAGGTTGTCCAGAACGGGGCGTCCTCCTCTTCCGGGGCAGGTGCCGGGGGCCCATCGTCTTCCCAGTCATCGGGAAGATCCTCCGCGGCGACAAGCGACATTCCTGCCGAGGACCTGTTCATGAGGCTGACTCTTAGCAAGACAAGGGCTGTGGTCGGCGAGCCTGTCACGGCTACCCTCAAGCTTTACCAGAGGGTGAACATTGCCGGATTTGAAGATGCCAGATTCCCTACCTTCAACGGTTTCTGGAGCCAGGAGACGGCGGCACCTACCAACATACAGTTTACGAGGGAGACCCTCGACGACAAGATCTATGAGGCTGCAGTTCTTCGCAGCTATGTGCTTATCCCACAGCAGGTGGGAGAGCTGAGGATCGACCCTGCAGAGCTTGTGTGCCTTGTCAATGTGAGGGCTCCGAAACGCTCCGGAAGCATTTTCGACGATTTCTTTGACGACGGCTACCGTACCGTGCGCAAGAGGATTTCCTCAAAGCCGGTGACAGTAAATGTAAGTGCCCTTCCTTCAGGTGCCCCGGCATCGTTCAAGGGTGGTGTGGGCAATTTCAGGATAAGTGCCGCGCTCAGCAAGAATTCCCTTGAGACACACGAGGCCGCATCCCTTGCAGTGACCATCTCCGGAAAGGGCAATGTGTCGCTGCTTGAGGCTCCCGATGTGGCGTTCCATCCGGATATGGATGTGTATGACGTAAAAACAACGGAAAATACCGACAGGGCCTCCGGAGGTACGTCTGGATCAAAGACATTCGAGTTCCCGTTCATCCCGAGAAGTTACGGGGACTTTACCATTGAGCCGATAGAATACACCTATTACGACGTGAGTGCTGGGAAATATGTCACCCTGCGTACCGACCCGATTTCCTACAGCGTGGCCCGCGGAAATGCCGAAGACCAGCCTGCCGCGCAGGGAAGCACCATTGCCGTGCCTGACCGCAAGGGCGTGCGCAGCCTCGGGGAGGACATCCGTTTCATTTCGGTCAGGAAGCCTGACCTGGGGAGCCGTCCGGGATTCCTTGTAGGCAGGGCCCTGTATTTCATTATTGCCGCTATACTCATTCTTGTTGCAGCCGGGGTCTATTCCGCATCCAGAAGCCTTGCAAGGCGGAGGGCGGATGTCGCCGGGACACGCAACCGCAAAGCAGCGAAAATGGCCATGGGCCGCCTCAAGAAGGCCGAATCATATATGCGCCAGGGACTTTCTTCCGCCTTCTACGAGGAGCTCCACCGTTCGCTGCTCGGGTTTGCCGCCGACAAGCTCGGTCTCGGTGCGGAGCAGCTGAGCCGCGACAACATTGCCGCTTCGCTTGAGCAGGCCGGCGTCGGTGCGGAGGCAGTCGGGGGATTCGTTTCCCTTCTTGATGCCTGCGAATTTGCGCGCTATGCCCCGGAAAGCGGTTCCGGCGGTATGCAGGCCCATTATGAAAGCGCGGTCAGTGTCATTACTTCTGTCGAACAGTCTATGAAATCTCACAGGAATATTTCAGGAAAGGTCATTGCCGTCATTGCCGGTCTTGTGATGCTTCCGTTTGCCGCCGGTGCGCAGGGCACCCCGTATCCGGATTCTCTCTGGGCTGCCGGGGTGGAGCATTATTCGGATGGCCGGTGGAGCGATGCAGTGGCGGATTTCAGCGCGATAGCCGGGGCCGGATGTGTCAGCGAAGTCCTTTATTACAACCTGGGCAATGCATATTTCAAGGCAGGGGACTATCCGCATGCCATCCTTTATTACCAGCGTGCCCTCAAGCTCAATCCTTCCGACAGGGATGCCCGGTACAATCTTGACCTCGCCCGTGCAGGCATCCAGGACAAGATCGACCCGGTCCCGGAGTTTTTCCTCAAATCGTGGATGAGGACGCTCTGCTACAGGCTTTCTTCCAATGCATGGGCAACGGTTTCGCTTGTGCTCCTTGCCGTTACCCTTGCTCTTGTGCTCCTCTATCTCCTCGGCTCCACTGCCGGGATGAGAAGGGTGGGCTTCTTCTGCGGGATTGTCACTCTTCTGCTTACAGCGGCCTCCTACGGTTTTGCCAGGTGGCAGTACAATGACTGCAACAGGGCGGACAGTGCCGTGGTCATCTCTCCTGTCATTTCCGTAAAGAGCTCTCCTTCAGATGCTTCAGGAAAGGACCTCTTTATCCTTCACGGCGGTGCCGAGGTGAAGATTCTGGACGATGTGGGGCAGTGGAAGAACATTTCCATTGCGGACGGGCGCGAGGGGTGGATCCACTCATCCGACATAGAAATCATTTAGATGCTTTTTTTGCAATTACCCAACCACATAATCAATTCTGATATTTATGAAACTACTGACCATTCTCATTTCGCTTCTTGCCGTCCTCCCGGACTGGCAGGACCCCGGAGTATTTGAAAAGAACCGTCTTCCGATGGCGGCGACTTTCGTGACGGACCAGCAGCAGACCATCAACCTCAACGGGATCTGGGACTTCCAGTATGACGGCGGGGAATGGGGCACTATGCCGGTTCCGGGATGCTGGGAGCTCAACGGCTACGGTGACCCGGTGTATCTCGATGTGGGATATGCCTGGCGCGGCCATTTCGAGAACAATCCTCCGTTCCCTCCGGAGCAGGGCAACCATGTAGGCCGTTACCGCAGGACCGTGGTCATCGACAAGGCCTGGGCAGGAAAGCAGATCTGCCTCAATGTCGGCTCGGCTACCTCCAACTTGCGCGTGATCGTGAACGGCAAAGAGGCCGGATACAGCGAGGACAGCAAGCTCGAGGCCCGTTTCGACCTTACAAAGTATCTCAAGCCGGGGGAGAATACCCTCGAATTTGAAATCCGCCGCTGGTGCGACGGCACCTATCTTGAAGATCAGGATTTCTGGAGAATGACGGGTATCGCACGCGGGGTGTATCTCTATACCAGAGAGCAGCGCCGCATCGAGGACATCCATATAGTTGCGGGCATGGACGGAGTCTATACCATTGAGACTGAGGTGACTCCGGGCATCACTGCAGTTGACTACGAGATCGTGGATGCCTGCGGGAAAGTAGTGGCATCATTTACCGAGGCCATTGCCAGGAAGCACGAGGTGTCGAAAGCCGGCAACGTGCTCGTAAAGACTGTTTCCTCTTTGGAGAACCCTCTCCTCTGGACGGCAGAGACTCCAAATCTCTACAAACTCAGGGTGTCTGCACGCAACAAGGGAGGTGTGTGCGAGAGCACGAGCATCAATTTCGGCTTCAGGACGGTGGAAATCCGCAATATGCAGCTTCTTGTCAACGGCAAGCCTGTCCTGATCAAGGGAGCCAACCGGCACGAACTCAATCCTTACAAGGGCTATGTGGTGTCGGAGGAGGACATGATAAAGGATATTCTCCTTATGAAGCAGCTCAATATCAATGCTGTACGTACCTGCCACTATCCTGATGACCCGCGCTGGTACGACCTCTGCGACAAGTACGGCCTTTATGTGACCGACGAGGCCAATGTGGAGTCTCACGGTATGGGCTACGGGGAAACCACCCTCGCCAGGAATCCTGATTTCAAGGCTGCCCACCTCATCCGCAACGAAAGGTATGTCAAGAGGGATTTCAACCATCCTTGCGTCATCGTCTGGAGTCTCGGAAACGAAGCCGGCAACGGTGAAAATTTCGAGGCATGCTACAATCTCATCAAGTCGATGGACCAGTCCCGTCCGGTGCAGTACGAGCAGGCCATCTGGTCGTGGAACACCGACATCCACTGTCCGATGTATGCAAGCTATGAGAGGATTCTAAAGTATCTCGAAAATCCTTCAAGGCCGATTATCCAGTGCGAATATGCACACGCAATGGGCAATTCGATGGGAGGATTCAAAGAGTATTGGGACATGATCCGCAAGTATCCGACATACCAGGGAGGATACATCTGGGATTTCGTTGACCAGGCGCTCTACACCTCTGCAAAGGGCCCGGGCAAACATATGCCGCAGTCCCGTTTCGACGGTACCGGCTCCGACCATTTCATGGCATTCGGAGGCGATTTCAATGATATTGACGGTTCCGACGGTTCCTTCTGCTCCAACGGTCTTGTGTCAAGCGACCGCAAGTTCCATCCTCATGCCTATGAGGTCCGCTACCAGCTCCAGAATATCTGGACCTATCCTGTGGAGAACCCGGGCGGGGAGCTCAGCGTAAAGGTTTACAATGAGTATTTTTTCATCGACCTGTCCCGCTACCGTATGGAATGGACTGTGGAAGCTGCCGGTGAAAAGGTGCTTACGGGAGTGGTTTCCGACCTTGAGGTGGCCCCTGGCGAGACTGCTGTGGTGGGCCTCGGAGTAAGGACCTGCGATGTACTTGAGGCTTCCGGCGACTGCGGGGATGTCTATCTCAATGTGCGCTATGTGCTCAAGAGGCGTGACGGTGTGCTTCCTGCAGGAGAGCAGGTGGCCTATGCCCAGATTCCGGTGCGTGAGGCTCCGGTTGCAGGTGTTTCGAAGGTGACCGTAGGTGCTTCGCTTTCGCCTTATTATGTGGGTGTGGATGCTGTTGCGACCTCGCTCCCGCAGCGTGACGGGGAGTATTCATTCAGCGGCACCTTCCTTTATTCGGATATCTGGAATGCGTCCTGGACAGCTTCTTTCGACAGGGCAACCGGTGCGCTTTCAAGCTATACGATCTGCGGTGTGGAGCAGCTCTCGGAGCCTCTTATGCCTTCGTTCGGCAGGGCCCCGACCGAGAATGACCTCGGAGCATCCCTCCACGAGAAGCAGAAGATGTGGCGTTATCCTGTATTCGAGGTTGCGGACATGGCTGTCCGTGAGGTGGACGGGTGCTATGAAATCACCGTGGCCTACAAGCCTCTCGAGGGCAAGGCTGCCGTGACCATGATTTACCGCATCCACGGTGACGGAACCGTTGAAGGACTTGAGTCCATGGAGGATGCGGGCGGTCTCGACACCTGTCCGGACCTGTTCCGCTTCGGTATGAAGTTCGCAATGCCTGGACGCTTCTCCACGGTTGACTATTTCGGACTCGGCCCGTGGGAGAACTATGCCGACCGGAATTCCTCTGCGATGGTCGGCCACTATGTCCATAATGTCGGCGATATGTACAGCTATTCCTATGTACGTACCCAGGAGGCCGGTGCCCGCACGGGACTGCGCTGGTTCAAGGTGCTTGATGCTTCCGGAATGGGTCTCGAAATCTCCGCATCCGCGAAGTTCTCGGCTTCCGCTCTTCCTTTCAGCCAGGCCGACCTCGACGTGACTCCGGCCGATGCTCCGCAGCGTGCCGACATCACCAGTGACCAGAAGGGTATCAGCACCCATCCTCTCGACCTCCTTTCGAAGGCACATCTGAACGACCGCGCCAACGGCACCACCTATGTCAATTTCGACCTTGTCCAGATGGGACTCGGGTGTGTCAATACCTGGGGCGCCCTTCCTCGTGAAGAATACCGTCTCAAGGCTCAGCCGCGCACATTCAGTTTCGTCATCCGCCCTGTAAACAGGTAAAAGACAGACGTCAAAACTTAAGGGTGACGGAGCTTCTGCTTTCCGTCACCCTTTTTTTGAAGATTGCCCAGCTGTGTTTGCCCTTATCGGATTGATTGTACATAGCGTACAATCATTTGTTATCGAAAACTTTGAGATCTTGATAATTATTCTCCGGCATA
>CAMBMK010000037.1 GCA_945868745.1 uncultured Bacteroidales bacterium | reverse complement strand
TGCGATTTTCAAAGAAAATCTTGCTGACGTTCCGCCACGGCGCCTGATGGCGCCCGGGTCGGGGGTTTCGATACCACATACATAGAAAAAGAACGAGAAAGCCAAAAAGCTTTCTCGTTCTTTTGTGGGAGCAGAGGGAGTCGAACCCCCGACCCTCTGCTTGTAAGGCAGACGCTCTGAACCAACTGAGCTATGCTCCCAAGCACTTTCCGTCGAAACGGGAATGCAAAGATATGAATATTTTGCGAACTTTCAAATTTTTTCACAAAAAATATTAAAGATGCTTCAAAGAAGCCGTTTTGAAATGTTTTCCGCAGATATCTATCTATTTTTTCAACTGTTGAAGAGCGGGGCATAGCCGAAGCCATGTAACCGATGAAGCAGAGAAAAGGCACATAAATAACAAGAGCGGATATTTCGAAACAGCTCCTACAGCTCCTCCACAACGTCGCAGTTGCCTTTCGGCGATGAAAGCGGGATCCGGGCAAACATCCTGACAATCAGCACAAGCAGGGCGCAGAAAGCTGCGAAGAGTATCCAATAGAGCTGTGCCGGCAGCACATCCAGCCAGGTCTGTGCATCCTTGAGCGCGTCACACTGGCTGACAAGGAGTGTAAGCGTGTTGTTGGTGAAATGCATCAGCATGACGAGCTTGAGCGACCCTGTCCTGTAATAGATATAACCGAAAAGGCATCCGAGCGCAAAAGCAGGAATCGCCTGCCACGGATTCATATGGATGACCGCAAAAAACAGGGCGGAAGCGGCAATGGCCCAAGCCGGCCTGACGGAAGAGCCGTCCGGCCGAACGGCATTGAGAAGTCCCCTGAGCACTATTCCCCTGCAGAGCCACTCCTCAAAAAGAGGAGCAAAAATGGAGACGCTCAGGAAATTGACCCAGAAGCGTCCCTGGACCATACTGTTGAGTGCAGTCTCCAGCCACCCCGGCATAGGAGGCATAAGACGGTTGACCGCATCCATATTGAAGGCAAGCGCGACCGTGGCAAGCATCGCGGCTCCGGAGGCAAGCAGTCCCCCCGCACGGCCGAAATTGCCGCTGTCCATGGCTACCCCCTTCTCGAACATCATGTCCCTGTTGCTCCTGAACCTGGCATAAAGCATTGCCGGAATGAACATCACCGGATACGCTATGAGCATAATGTACTCCGAAAGCCCCGACATGCCGGGAAGCAGCAGAAGTATCGCCGACAGGACATTGCCCAGGACCGAACCCAGAAGGAGCCAGCCGAGCATTGCAAACATTCCGGCCACTCCCGGGACATACCAGGAATAGCCGGACCACAAATCATAATTCTGATTCTTTCCTTTTCTGAAAAATTCCATATAGGCAGATGGCAATTATGATGATTCAGAAAAAAGCTCCGGAACAGGCAATTTACCTGTACAGCGGAGAAGGATATGTGCCGTTGTCGGCAAGCTCCTTGAACTTGGCCACCACGCCAGGACGGTCCTCCTTGTAGGTCACGCCGAACCAGCGGGACGGAGTGGAAATCACCTCGCAGGAAGCCTTGCCGGACTTGATCATGCAGTCAACGGCATAAGGGATGTAATACTCCTTCTTGAGCTCGCTTCCGTGCTCGGCGAGGAACTTCCTGAAAATCGCCTCGCTCTCCGTGAAATAGTCAGGGGTGAATCCCCACATATTCATGGAACACAGCGCATTGGCTACAAGCTCAACGTGCTGTTCGCCATTGACCGAATTGTCGCCATAGACCTTTCCGTCAGCCTCGCGTGCGATATTGAGATGCTCCGCGATGTCGGTCAGGTGCCTGTCGTCATCGTAGAAACAGATGCCGCGTGACACTCCGCCGGACTCGGAGAGAGTATTGTCAAGCTCGAAACCGATGATGCTGTAAACGCCCTTCGAACCCTCGTGCGCACGGAGCCAGTCGCCCACGATGCGGAAAGAATCCTTGCCGTAGAAATCGTCACCGTTGATCACGGCAAACGGCTCATTGATGACATCCTTTGCCATAAGCACAGCGTGTGCCGTACCCCATGGCTTCTGGCGGTCGGCAGGGACCTCAAACCCGGCCGGAATCTTGTCGAGCTCCTGCGTCACGAACACAAATTCGAGCGGAGAGCCGTCGGTGCATACGACATTGCGGTATTTCTCCCTCACAGCCTCTTCCATCTGTGCCTTGAAATGCTCCCTGACAATATATACGACCTTGCCGAAGCCGGCTTCGACTGCATCGTGAATGGAATAATCGATAATGGTTTCACCGTTTGGACCGAGTCCGTCCATCTGCTTGAGACCGCCGTAACGGCTTCCCATACCTGCAGCAAGAACAAGTAACGTTGGTTTCATGATATTATGTGCTATTGGTTTTTCAAACACAACAAATTTAACTATTTTTGCAAAGATATTGAACAGATTCCCCGTAAAAATGGCAGACTGGAAAGAATTGTGGAACGGAGAGAACAAGACTCCCGTAAGGATTGCAACTGTTGCGACGGTCCTCATACTGGCCTTCGCCCTTTTCTTTTCGCCCTCAAGCGTCGTCCACTGGATTCAGGCGGGAAGGCAGCTCCGCCAGGAAAAGCGCCAGATAGAGATCCTCAGCGCCGAAATCCGCAGTATGGACAAAGAAATCGAGATGCTTTCCAACGACCGTGACACGCTTGAAGAATTCGCAAGGCGCAACTTCGGGTTCGCAGCACCGGGGGATGATGTGTATATAATTGAACAATAGGTAATTGTCTTATTTAAGAATACATACGGTTGTTCTTGGCTTTCCAGGTCAGGCAATAGAGTTTCCGACTGGGAAAGGCAGGCGCAATCACACAAAAACAGAGAACAATGAAACCAGTATCTACAGACAAGGCTCCGGCAGCCATCGGACCGTACAGCCAGGCAACCCTCGCCGGCAATATGATTTTCCTTTCCGGCCAGCTCCCTATCGACCCTGCGACCGGAGCATTCCCTGAAGGCGGAGTGGCAGAGCAGACAGCCCAGTCCCTTGCCAACGTAAGGGCCATCCTCGAAAAGGGCGGCTTCAGCATGGCAGACGTGGTAAAAACAACCGTTTTCCTCGCCGACATGGGCGATTTCGCCGCAATGAACGAAGTTTACAAGCAGAACTTCTCAGAGCCTTTCCCGGCACGCAGCGCAGTAGCTGTCAAGACCCTTCCGAAAGGCGCACTTGTGGAAATAGAGTGCATTGCAAGCAAATAGACGATGCTCATAGTCATTGAGGGGCTCGACGGCGCGGGGAAATCCACCCAGGTCTCGATGCTCAGGAAATACCTTGAAGAAAGATGCGGAGAAGTGGAGTACATCCACTTCCCGCGTTATGATGCACCCGTGTATGGCGACCTCATCGGCAGGTTTCTGCGCGGGGATTTCGGGGATATCGGGGAGGTTCACCCGCAGCTTGTAGCGCTTCTCTACGCCGAAGACCGCCGTGACGCCGCACCCGCAATGCGCGCAGCTCTGGACAGCGGGAAATGCATCCTTCTGGACAGGTATGTCTATTCCAACATTGCCTACCAGTGCGCCAAACTTTCCAGCCCCGAAGAGGCAGCAGCCCTGCGGAAATGGATCTTCGGGACCGAATACGGGGCCTTCGCCCTGCCCGTGCCTGACCTGAACCTCTTTCTGGACGTGCCTGTGAGCTTTGTCGAAAAAAAGCTCTCCTCATCGCGCAAGGGAGACGACAGGGAATACCTTGCCGGCGGCAGCGACATCCACGAAGCCGACATTGCCTTCCAGAAGAAAGTGCGCGGTGTATATCTTGACCAATGCAGGGAAGACCCTGATTTCGAGCGCATAGACTGCTCCGGAGAAGATGGCGGGATGCTCCCTCCGGATGTCATTTTCAGCCGTATCCGCGCAGCAATAGACAAAACACTGACCAATGAATAAAACCGGACACACAATCCAGAGGCTCTGCACAATCATTCTGGGCATGGTATTCTATACTTCCGGAGTCCTGAAACTGATGGACCCCGTAGGGGCCGGCCTGATTGCGGGAGAGTATATGAAATTTCTCCATCTGGGATTCCTGAGGGGCATCTCACTTCCGGCAGGCATAGCCGTTTCGCTCGTTGAAGCAAGCACCGGAATCGCCCTGATGACAGGAGTTTACAAAAGAATCGCAGCCTGCGCGACCGCTGTCATGCTTGCGGTATTTACAATTCTGACCGCACTTCTCTGGATTTTCAACCCTTCAATGGACTGCGGATGCTTCGGAGAAGCCGTCCACCTTTCCCACGCCCAGTCATTCCTGAAGAACATCATCCTCATCGGACTTGCCTGCGCGGCATTCATCCCAATGGACACCCCGGGAAAAACGCCGGTCAGGAAGATAGCCGCATTCTGGATACTTGCTGTTTCCGTTGCCGGTGTAAGCATCTACTCGACCGCTGTCAGGCCGATGACAGACTTCACGCAGTTCAATCTTTCCTCCAAACTTCTGGCCTCCGAGGAAAGCGCACCCGTGCGGGAATATGTCTCCGTATTCATTTATGAAAAGAACGGGGAGCAGGGGGCATTCACGCTTGACAGCCTGCCGGACTCCACCTGGACCTATGTGCGCACCGAGACAACCGAGAAACAGAATGTCATATCAATGACGGACTTTCCCGAGCTTGCCATCCGGGATGCGGAAGGCAACTACTGCGACTCCCTTGCCACGGGCGACAGGGTAATGGTGCTGTCCGCATACCATCCGGAAAAGATATCAAAGGCAAAATGGTCTTCCATTGCAGCTTTTCTTGACAATGCGGATGAGGATTTCACCGCCATCCTGCTTCTGGCCGCAACTCCGCAGCAGCTGGATGCACTGATCCCGGACGGACTGCCGGAGGAAATGTCAGAAGCAATCCGAAACCACGCATATTACTCTGACTACAAGACACTTGTAGCACTCAACCGCTCCAACGGCGGAGCAACATATTTCCAGAACGGCAACCTGATTGACCGGTGGACCGTCAGGACTCTTCCGGAAGAAGACAGGCTCAGCAGGATTGCACGCAAGGATGCAACCGACCTTATGATCCGGTCAAGCACCGATTCCCGCCTGGCATTCCAGGCATTCTTCCTTTATTCTATCGTGATTTTACTATTTTTATAAGACAATACAATATGGACACTCATTCCCTTCTGGCAGTTTCCCCAATTGACGGCAGGTACGCATCAAAGACCGGTGCGCTGAAGGACTATTTCAGCGAATTCGCGCTCATCCGCTACCGCATCCGCATCGAAGTTGAATATTTCATTGCACTGTGCGAGATTCCGCTCCCGCAGCTCGAGGGCGCAATCGACTCCGGCAAAAAGGAGCAGCTGCGCGCCATATACAACGGGCTCACCCCTGAGGAGGCGCAGAAAGTCAAAGATATAGAGAAGGTTACCAACCACGACGTCAAGGCCGTGGAATACTACCTCCGCGAAAAGTTCACGGAGCTCGGCATCGACGCATACAACAATTTCATCCATTTCGGCCTCACTTCGCAGGACATCAACAACACCTCGCAGCCGCTTATGCTCAAAGAGGCGATGGACAATGTGTATATGCCTGCACTTCAGGAGATTATCGACATCCTCAGCGCTGATGCCGCCCAGTGGGAGGACATCCCGATGCTCGCACGCACCCACGGACAGCCGGCCTCCCCTACCCGCGTGGGCAAGGAGTTCAGGGTATTCGTCGTACGCCTCCAGGAGCAGGTACGCCAGATGGAGCAGCTGCGCTATCCGGCAAAGTTCGGAGGGGCCACCGGCAATATGAATGCCCACAAGGTTGCTTATCCGCAGATCGACTGGATCGCCTTCGGTGACAGGTTCGTGTCATCGCTCGGACTCCAGCGCTCTTTCCCGACAACCCAGATTGAGCACTACGACAACCTTGCATCCATTTTCGACTGCCTGCGCCGCATCAACACCATCCTCATAGACCTTTGCCGTGACATATGGACCTATATCTCAATGGAATATTTCCGCCAGAAGGTCGCAAAGAACGAGGTCGGTTCTTCGGCCATGCCACACAAGGTCAATCCGATTGACTTCGAGAACGCGGAAGGCAACCTCGGAATGGCTGACGCCGTGCTGACATTCCTGTCGATGAAACTTCCTGTTTCAAGGCTCCAGCGCGACCTTACCGACTCCACAGTGAGCCGCAACATCGGTGTGCCTCTTGCACACGGACTTATCGCCCTCGCTTCCCTGAAGAAGGGCCTCGGCAAACTGATCATCAACGAGGAGGCTATGCACCGCGACCTTGAAGGCAGCTGGGCAGTGGTATCGGAGGCCATCCAGACCATTCTCCGCAGGGAAAACTACCCTTCCCCTTACGAGACCCTCAAGGCGCTCACCCGCACCGGAAAGCCGATTGACGAATCGACCATCAGGGAATTCGTGGAGGAGCTCAATGTGGGCGAGGAGGTCAAGGCTGAAATCCGCGCCATCACACCGTGGTCATACACAGGATATTAGGACCGTCCTGCCATTATTGCCGAACGCAATTATGAAAGACACAGACAGGAAAATCGACATTATGGGAATTGTCAATATCACTGACAATTCCTATTTTTCGGAAAGCCGCTGCCTTGACAGCGAAGGCAATCCGGACTTTGACCGGATCATTGCAAGGACTGAAAAGATGGTCCGTGAAGGAGCCACCATCATCGACGTAGGGGCCTGCTCCACACGCCCGGGCTCGGATCCTGTCGGGGAGGAAGAGGAATGGAAGCGTCTCGGCCCGGTACTGAAGGAGCTGAGGAATGCCTTTCCGGAGGTGGAAATCTCCGTGGACACCTACTGGGCCAGTGTTGTGAGCCGCACATTCGACCTGATTGGACCGTTCATCGTGAACGACATTTCCGCCGGGGAAGACGACCCGCTGATGCTTGCTACAGCCGGACAACTCGCACTCCCCTATATCGCCATGCACAAAAGGGGCACTCCCAAGACAATGCAGACACTGACGGACTATCCTGAAGGTGTCGTGGCCGAGGTCGCAAGGTATTTCCGTGAATTTGCGGAAAAGGCTGACGCGGCAGGCATCAGGGAATGGATTCTCGACCCGGGATTCGGATTTGCAAAGACCATCGGGCAGAACTACGAACTCCTCGCCGGGATGGACAAAGTCATCGCCGAAGGACACCGCACCCTGGTCGGAGTCTCAAGGAAGAGCATGATATACAGGCTCTTCAACACCTCTCCGGAAGTATCCCTGCCCGAAACGCAGGTGCTTCATCTTGCAGCGCTGCAAAAAGGTGCAGACATATTGAGAGTCCACGACGTGCTCCCTGCCGTCCACACCGTAGAGATGTACCGCCGGCTGGCCTAATCTGATGCTGCAGAATCCTGAGCCGGGCAGCCCGGTATCAGAAGACCAGCTCCACCGGACAGTGGTCGGAGCCCAATATTTCGTTGTGGATGTCGGTAGAGACTATTCTGGAGGCAAGATCGGATGACACGAGAAAATAGTCGATACGCCACCCGGCATTGTTGGCCCTTGCATTGAAACGGTAGCTCCACCAGGAATATTTCACCTCACCGGGATGCTGCATCCGCCACGAATCAGTAAACCCGGCGGAAAGAAGTTTCGAGAACTGCCCGCGCTCCTCGTCCGTAAAACCGGCGTTGCGGCGGTTGGAGGCGGCATTCTTGATGTCAATCTCCTCGTGGGCGACATTGAAGTCCCCGCACACCACCACGCCCTTCTTCCCCGCAAGCGCACAAAGATATTCGCGGAAATCATCGTCCCAGCGCATACGGTAGTCAAGGCGTTTGAGGCCGTCCTGCGAATTGGGCACATAGACATCCACGAGATAGAAATCCTCCATCTCGAGGGTGATCACCCTGCCTTCGTGGTCGTGATCGTCGATCCCGATGCCATATGCCACGGAAAGAGGCCTGTGCCTGGAATATATGGCAGTCCCCGAATAGCCTTTTTTGTCGGCAGAATGCCAAAAGGACTCATATCCGTCAAACTCAAGGTCTATCTGCCCGGGTTGGAGTTTGGTCTCCTGAAGACAGAAAAAATCGGCATCCAGGGACTTGAAGATATCGGCAAAACCCTTGCCCGCACATGCCCTCAGGCCATTGACATTCCACGAAACGAACTTCATACTGCAATCAGATTTCCAACAAAATTACACTTGGACCAACAGCTATTCGATGGTCCACTCCGCACCGTTCTTTGTATCCTTCACGGTGATTCCCAATGCCTTGAGATGGTCACGGATGGCATCGCTGCGGGCCCAGTCCTTTGCAGCCTTTGCAGCCGCACGCTCCTCGAGGACCATATCCATGAGACCGCCGATTACATCCCTGCCCCCTTCTGATGATGCTGCCGCCGCATTCTCGTCTTCAAGACCGAGGACTCCGGCCACGATGTCGTCGAAGATGCCTCCGAGCACCTCGATATCGGCATCGGAAAGCTTGGTCTGGCCTGCCTTGGCCGAATTGACAATGCGCACCGCATCGAAAATGTGGGCAATTGCCACAGGGGTATTGAGGTCGTCGCACAGGGCGTCATACACGCCATCGAACACGGCCTTGACCTCCGGACTGTCAGCCTTGCAGGAGTCCGGGGCGATGGAAGCGGAGAACTCTCCGTAAGGGAGGGATGCCATCCTGCGTCCTGTCAGCGAGCAGAAGTCCCTGTAAGCCTGCATCACCCTGCGGAGGCCCTTCTCGGAGGCCTGAAGCGCCTCATTGGAGAAATCAAGGGTGCTGCGGTAGTGGGCCTGGAGGATGAAGAAACGCACGGTCATCGGGGAATAGGCCTGATCAAGCTTCGGGTGGTCTCCCGAGAAAAGCTGCGGGAGGGTGATGAAGTTGCCGAGCGATTTTCCCATCTTCTGGCCGTTGATGGTGATCATATTGTTGTGGACCCAGTAATGGACACCGCGGGTGTTGCGCGAAGCCACGTTCTGGGCAATCTCGCACTCATGGTGAGGGAACATCAGGTCCATTCCGCCGCCGTGGATGTCAAACTCGTGTCCGAGATATTTCTCGCCCATCACCGAGCACTCGAGATGCCATCCCGGGAAGCCCTCGCCCCAAGGGGAAGGCCATCTCATAATATGCTGTGGTTCAGCCTTTTTCCAAAGGGCAAAGTCATAAGGAGCACGCTTGTCGTCCTGTCCGTCAAGGCTTCTTGTACCCTCGAGAGTATCGTCGAGATTCCTTCCCGAAAGGACTCCGTATTGGTGTTTTTCATTGTATTTCCTGACGTCGAAATAGACGCTGCCGTTGCTTTCGTAGGCATAGCCGGCATCGAGAATTTTTTTGACGGTCTCAATCTGCTCGATGATGTGGCCGGATGCGCGCGGCTCGATTGAAGGAGGGGCCACGTTGAGAAGGCGCATGGCTTCGTGGTAGCGGAAGGTATAGGTCTGTACAACCTCCATCGGCTCAAGCTGCTCGAGCCTTGCCTTCTTTGCGATTTTGTCTTCGCCCTCGTCGGCATCATGCTCAAGATGGCCCACATCGGTGATGTTGCGCACGTAGCGGACCTTGTAGCCGAGATGGCGCAGGAGCTTCTGGAGGACGTCGTAGGTCACACCCGGACGGGCATGGCCGAGATGGGCTTCCCCATAGACGGTCGGACCGCAGACATACATGCCGGCGTGTCCTTCATTTATCGGAACAAATTTTTCTTTTTTTCTGGAAAGAGTATTGGTAAGGAAAAGGTCTCTCATTGCATTAATCCTTTTATCGTGCGAATATACGCATTTTTAGCTTATATTTGTATTCCGGTTCGGCAAATCCGGCCATACTGCCTGCGTATCGGGCGGTTTTTCCGGAGGAGCATTGCCGCAGATGCCCGGAAGGAAAGGGACTTCGGACCGGAGAAATATGACAATTATCAAGTAAAACACAACAATATGATCATCAACGGAAAAGAACTTTCAGCCCTTCTGAAGGCAAATATGAAGGAGGAGGTAGCCACCTTTCCTGAAAAGTACGGCCGCGTGCCTCATCTTGTCGTGATCCTCGTGGGAGACGACCCGGGCAGCCAGACCTATGTCAAGAACAAGGGGCTTGCCTGCGAAGCCATCGGCATCGCCAACACTACCCTGCGTATGCCGGCAGACACTCCCGAGCAGGAGCTTCTCGACAGGATTGCCCAGCTCAATGCCGACGACAGCGTGGACGGAATCCTCGTGCAGCTGCCACTCCCGAAGCACATCAGCGAGCCGAAGGTGATTGAGGCCATCGCCGAAGGAAAGGATGTGGACGGCTTCCATCCGCTCAACACCGCCGCCCTCTGGCAGAAACGCCCAAATACCAGCTGCACGGTTCCGTGTACTCCTGAAGGCATCATCAAGATGCTCGACAGTGCAAATGTGGAGATTGCCGGCAAGAGGGCCGTTGTCCTCGGACGCAGCCAGATTGTGGGACTGCCTGTAGCAAAGCTTCTGCTGGATCGCAACGCCACCGTCACGATCTGCCATTCGCGCACCGCTGACCTTGCCTCAGTCACCCGCGAGGCCGACATCCTGGTCGTTGCCATCGGACGTGCAAAATTTGTGAACGGGGATATGGTCAAGGACGGTGCAGCCGTCATCGATGTGGGTATGGACAGGGACGAGAACGGCAAACTCTGCGGCGACGTGGATTTCGAGTCCGTGGCCCCGAAAGCTTCCTACATCACCCCGGTACCGGGCGGCGTAGGCCCTATGACCATCACCTGCCTTATGGAGAACACCATCAAGTGCTTCCTCCGCAAGATGGGCAAGGCGGACGTTTAGGATTTCCCAAGTCTTATCGGAAGGGTGGCCGTAAGGTCACCTTTTTTTGCTTTGGGGTGTTTTCCTTTCTGCCGGCGTGCATACTTCCCAACATCGGGAGTACGGTCAATCACATCATCCTATCTTATGGTGACTACCGTTACGCCGGCAGGTCCGGGTGCCCAGGAGCAGGTCAGGGCATAGACTTCATCTATCTCCTTCCTGATTGCATCCCTTAGGGTACCGTCTCCGACGCCGTGGATGAAGGATATCCTCATCCCCCTGTGCTTCATATACTTGTGAAGTATGCTCTTGAAATACTCAATCTGGTATGGCAGTTCAAATCCTTTAGGGGCATCATACCCCGACGGTATCCTGTCCATGTGCAGGTCAACCGAGATTTCATTCGGGAGCGGCTGCTGCCTGTCAGTCCCCTGCTCCTTGCGCTTATGTCCGCCGCCGATGCTGCTGACCAGCATGGAATCCTCCTCGGCATTGTTCACGACAAAGTCGCCGAACCCGGCCCTGAGCAGAAGGCCGTCAACCTCTATCTCCACACCGTCCTTATGCACATGGCGGAGAATCCCCCTGTCATTGGAGTCCATCAGCGTGACAGTGCATCCGGGGCGGAGGCCGCGTTCTTTTGCCACCTTCTCCCCTTCCAGCTGAGCTTTCGGCTTATGGACCACCGTACGGCTGCGTTTCTTAGGCTGCGGCGTGACAACATCCCTGCCTGAAGAATCCTTCACTTCCAGATCCTTCTTCAAAGCCTTCAAATCCGAAAAATCATTGAACTTGCCCATAATCATGCATTATTTCGGCAGCATATGCCGCATCGGCCTTCTCCAGCCCCGCCGCCAGGCTGCCGGATACGCTACCTCCTGGAGCGTACGGCAAAGAAAGTTTCCCAGACATAGCTTAGCCCTCCGCAGACAATCTGGATAACGGCCTGGGCCTCGTGGGAAATGGTCGCGAAGATTATGCCCAGCTCGTAAGGGATGCCATATACAGAGGTAAGTGTCAGACAGACAACATAATGGTAAGCTCCGAAGCCTCCCGGGACCGGAACGAACGTGCTCACGGAACCGGCAAACATCAGGATGAAGACGTCGGCAAGGTCAAGACTCCTGAAAGTATCCACCGCCGACACCATTGAGGCACCGAGTCCGGAAGTATCCATCCCGCAGACAGCCCAGAACACACATACGCTTGTCATCCAGTAACATACCCAGATGGATGCCGTATAGACGACAAACATCCAGCCCCTGCGCATCTTCGTGAAGGCCATTATGCCTTCGCCTATGCCGTCGATGAAGCTCCAGATCTTCCCGAAAATCCCGCCCCTGTCCTTCAGGCGCCATGAAAGCCATATGGCAAGGACAACCGCAAGAACTACTGCAAGCACAATCCAGATGACATTGAACTGCTCCAGGACCTGTCCCAGCACATTGTCCTCCACGAAACTCGCGAACATGCTCCATACGAACGGGAGCATGCACAGGAAAAACAGCAGGACCACAACGGCGTCCCAGGCGCGTTCGGTCACGACGGTTCCGAAGGTCTTGTCGAACGAGGCCTTTTTCCGGCCCCCGGCATCTTCCTGCGAGCTGCCCGTTATGTAGCCGCAGCGCACGACCTCGCCGATGCGGGGGAAAAACATATTGGCCACATATGCGATGTTGACGGCATTGAAGCAGGTGGATGTCCTGATTGACGGGTCCACAGGCAGCAGAAGCATTCTCCACCTTGCCCCCCTGAGCCAGAACGAAAGGGCGCCGAACGCCATGGCAAGAATCACATAACCCCAGCTGCATGACTTCAGGGCTGCAAAGAAATCCGCCCACTCAACATCCCTGAAACAGACCCACAGGAGAACGAGGGCGGCAACGGCCGGAAGCGCATATTTGACTGTTTTCTTTATAGCGGAGTTCATGGAGACTGCCTTGAAAAATGCAAAGGTAGAAAAAATTATATAACTTTGTATTTTGCAATTTCATAAGTATGAAAGCTAAATCAATACTCGGAATAGGGAATGCCCTTACAGATATCCTGGCCATTCTGCCGGATGACACACTTTTGCAGGAATACCATCTTCCGAAAGGAAGCATGCAGCATGTGGACATGGAGACAGGCGACCGCATTTGGGCTGTGCTCAAGGAGGTGGGTGTCAAGTATGTACCTGGCGGAAGCGCCGCCAACACCATCACCTGTGCATCCATTTTCGGAATGCCGTCAGGCTATATCGGCAAAATCGGCAACGACGAGCTCGGCCATCTCTTCAAAAGCACAATGGAGCAGTACGGTGTGCACACCACCATGCTCTACGGCACCAAGGCTTCGGGACGCTGCATGGCGTTCATTACAGGTGCAAACGCAGAAAGGACCTTTGCCAGCTATATGGGTGCGGCCCTGGAGATGAAGCCGGAGGACCTGAGGCCGGAGTATTTCGAGGGGTATGACTATTTCCATATCGAAGGCTATCTTGTCCAGGACCAGGACCTTATCAGCAGGGCCGTACAGATGGCCAAGGCGGCCGGATGCCTTATTTCAATCGACATGGCCTCCTACAATGTCGTGGAATCAAACGATGCCTTCCTCCACAACCTGGTGGACAATTATGTGGACATTGTGTTTGCCAATGAAACTGAGGCAAAGGCATTTACGAAAAAGGAGCCGCGGGAGGCCCTGGATGAGATTTCACGCCACTGCAAGATTGCCGTAGTGAAGGTCGGCAAGGACGGTTCGATGGTCCAGAGCGGCGATGAATACCATTTCATCGGGCCGTGGCCGGCAAATCCGGTTGATGCCACGGGTGCCGGAGACACGTATGCGGCCGGATTCCTCTATGCCCATTCGCTCGGCATGCCGCTGAAGGTGTGCGGCGAGGTAGGCTCGATTATTGCGGCAAAGGTCGTGGAGGTAGTGGGAACGAAGATCGACATCCCGCGCTGGAAGGCTGCCAAGCAGGAAATCCGCGCACTCATTGCCGCAAACGGGGGACCCGACCTGACTGTATGAAACCTGACAATCAATGTTTGAAAGTATAAAACGCTTCTTCAGAAAGAAGGCTTTGAAGAAATATGCGAGCACGGTGCCGACCGGCATCCTGCCCCTTAAAGACATAAAGACTGCCGTCGCCCTGATTGACGTCGAGGACCAGTCTTTTGACTCCTGCAAGGAATCCATCCTTTCGTTTTACCGCGAAAACGGTATCAAGGGAGAGATTTTCTTCCTGGATTTCAGGAAGATATCTTCCAATGAAAGGCTCATCACAAGCATAACTAACACCCTTTTGAAAAAGGATTTTTCGTGGTTCGGCAGGCTTTGCGACGAAAAGACTGCACTGCTCAATGCCTCCAATCCCGACGTGTTCATCTCGCTTGTCTCCAGTGACGGTTTTCCGCTGGAATTCATAGCTTCAGTGTCGAAGGCCAGGTTCAAGATAGGCCGTACGCAACTTCCGGGCGGGGTTTTCGACCTTGTGATTTCAGAGCCGGAGGGGACCTCCCTTCCCCAGACCGATATCTTTACCGGTGTCAAAAAGTATCTTAAAGTAATAGGTTGACAATGAGTAATTTACTGAAAGACTTAGCTGTAGCGTCCAAAGGTTTTGCGATGGGAGCGGCCAATGTGATTCCGGGCGTTTCCGGAGGAACCATAGCCCTGCTCACGGGCATTTTCGGAAGGATTGTGGACTGTCTCAATTCCTTTATGGTTGCGGACACCTGGAAACTGCTTTTCGGAGGGAAGTGGCGCGAGTTCTGGAAGAAGGTGGACGGGAGATTCCTTGTCGCCCTGCTGGTCGGAGTGCTCGTGAGTGTGTTCTCGCTTGCCAGGCTGATGCAGTATGTAATCAATTACCATCCGGTGCAGACGTGGGGATTCTTTTTCGGGATGATTGCCGCATCCGCCGCGGTGATGCTGGTGAGGGTCAAGGGATGGAAGGTTGCCGATGTCGTGTGGGCGGTCGTGGGCATTGCGCTCGGAGTGGTCGTGTGCACGCTGTCCCCTACCAATACCCCGGATGACCTCTGGTTCATTTTCATCTGCGGGGCGATTGCCGTCTGCACGATGATCCTCCCGGGGGTGTCCGGCAGCTTCATCCTGCTGATTCTCGGCAAGTACGAGTATGTCATGGGCGCTGTCAGCTCGCTCAACTGGCCGGTGCTGATTGTTTTCGCAATAGGCTGCGTCGTGGGGATCCTGGCATTTTCAAAATGCCTGCACTGGCTCCTGGAGCGCTTCGAGAGGCAGACGATGCTGGTGCTTGTAGGTTTCGTGCTCGGTTCGCTGGTGAAAGTGTGGCCTTGGAATGACTGGGGGGCCCTGGTGCGTGCACAGATGCTTGCGCAGGGGTCTGACCTTGAGACCGCATCGGCCGCAGTCAGCGCACTCGGGTCTTCTGCGGAGGTCCTGAGGCCGATGGTGACCGACCTCCATGTGGGCGGGGCAATTGTCTGGGCGCTGGTCGGAGTCATCACCGTGGCCGTCCTCGAAGGTCTCTCCTCCGGCAAGGAATCCCGGTAGCCCATCAGTGCCTCGGGCATTTTTTTGGATAATTGTGGGAAATAGCATATATTTGCAGTCTCATTCGATGGTTCCGTAGCTCAGCTGGATAGAGCAACAGCCTTCTAAGCTGTGGGTCTTGGGTTCGAATCCCAACGGAATCACGATACCTTCAGCAAACTGCCCGGCGGATGCCGGGCAGTTTTTGTGTTGCCGTCAAGCGTTGAGAGCCTGCTCTCAAAAGCGACGGCGGCAACACAAAAACTCCGCCTGCCTCGGCAGACGGCAGTTTGCGAATGGTATCGATGACGGGCCACCGCAGGTTCAGGGATGTGCGGGCGCAGCTCGCAAATCCCAACCTGACGGCGGCAGTTTGCAGGTGGTGGGCGGCATCAGCCGCCGTGGCGGAACGTCAGCGATTATTTGTAAGGAGGAATC
>CAMBMK010000036.1 GCA_945868745.1 uncultured Bacteroidales bacterium | reverse complement strand
GCACTATCCCGTTCCCGGTGGAGACAAATTGCCCTCACCTGGAACGCCAACCCCCTTTCTACACTACTGTAGGGCCTGTGCCCGTCCCAGGTGAATTTCACGAGGGCAGGCTGGCGCCTGCTAAAGCCTCTCAACCCCAGTCAGCTACGCTGACAGCCCCTTTCAGGGGGATACGGCCTGTGCTATCGCTACGCACGGTCCGCTGCTTTGTTATGTATGTCTGAGAGACAGTCGAAATAGTTGGGGATTCCGAGCAATTCACCGCGCATGAGCCTCTGCTGATTATCAATTAGTTAGCGCCATAAAACATGCTCGGTGACACCAAATTGGTGCCACCGGGCAACTCCAAAAATATAATGTGCTTGATTATGAGTCATTTATAAAACCATGCCTTGCTCGGTGAATTGCCCGAAGCCTCTTAGTCATTTCAACCGGGTTCCTCCCGGTCCCGCGACCCGGATGCATTGCCTGTAATTCAAAATCGGGATGCTTGGCGACCCTTCGGGTTACAGGTTGCATCCGCGGGAATACTTCGGCTTTCCTCTTTTCGTGGGCAATCCTAGTGCTTTTCGTGGACAATCGGAGTGCTTTTCGTGGACTTTCAGAGTGCTTTTCGTGGGCAATCCGATTGCTTTTCGTGGACAATCCGATTGCTTTTCGTGGACTTTCAGAGAGCTTTCTTCGTGGACAATCAGATAGCTTTTTCTTGGACAATCCGAGAGCTCTGACCGCCCGCCTGTTTATTTTGAAGATTCCATAAAGAACCATCGAAGATCCCCTGCTAAAGGACCATCCTGTACAGGACCGGCATAAAGTCCCGCATTGCCGGATAGATGTCATATGAGGATTCACGCACCCCCAGAGCCTCAACCATCTTCCTGATCAGTACGAATTTCTTCTGCTGCTCATCTACCTCCAGCAGCCTCTCCGTCAGGGACTGCATATCTTCGAAGCCTGTCCCCGTGAGGTCAATCGGATGAGTCATCAGATACCTTATCACGGATGCCTCCACAAACATCTCATTCATCAGGTACTCCGGAGCCCCGTAGGCGATGGAGCCGTAGAAATCTGCATTTTCATTGAATATTGCTTCGGCCTTGTCCGCAATGCTGTCCCAGATTTCCTCATTCAGCGGGTTGCAGTAGGAATGATTGAATTCGTGGACAAGAATCGGCATGGTATAGACCTCCCCGTAGTAAATCCTGCCCTCCTCATCCCGGTCACAGCATCCCATCACAGCATTGATGATCTCACCTCCATCGGTAAGTTTCTGATGGACAGCATAATTGCCTGGCCCATTCAAAAGCCCGAGATATACCCGGAATCCGGAGTCCCTTTTCGGCCCGAAAAATGAATCATACCACTCAATGTCCAGATTGTCAACGACCTTGCGCATAGCATCCTCGCATTCGCGATACAATCCCCTGTGGGAGTCAAAAAATTCCGCAAAGGAAGATTCACGATAAAAGTCCTCGAGCAGGGAGATGAATTCAGTCTCATCGGAACGGCTGAGCCTGTCATAATACCCGTCATAATCGGCCACAAGCGAGTCTTTGCGGCAGATATGGCTGTCTTTTATCCTGAGCCTCAGCGCAAAAGCCATCGGCATATCATAGGAAAAGCCTTTTCTGTAAAGTTGTTTCCTTGCAAATCTCACTGCCTTATGGTCTTTGCTTGCCGCGAAATGGCTTTCCACATCCGAAAGATAATCCGGAAGGACTCCTTCTTCTTCGCTGAAATCATATCCTCCGATGCCTGCAAGATGGCACACTACTCCCAGCAGCTCCGTCTCTTCGGCATAGAGGACCGGTATCACTCCGTTTTCCTGTGCCGTAAATTCCTGTGCATAAAGGGTTTCTCCGGCAAAGCCGAGTGACATCAAAAAGGTCAGAATGGCATACAATCCTGTTTTCATACTATCAAAAATTTTTACATTTATAAAAATTTTATGAGAGTATGATAGCCGTTCGCTATCGCTCACTCTCACGATGAAAATCATTTGATATCGCCCTTGGGCGAAAATATATCAAAGATTTTCATGTTCGGTTTCATAGTCTTTTTTTTGCTAATATACCATTAAAATCCGTATATGCATAAACTCTTCCCCTGCGTCAGTGTCTCACTCCCCGGAGCAATTGATGGACAGCAGCCCCGCAAGGGAGGCCCGGCGGCATTGCCCTTTGCCAAACTTTCATTATCAGCACATTTTTATTACTTTTGCCCTGCAAACCCCGGATGCGGATATCCACGTCGCAAATCCGATTACATAAAACTGCAATAATGGAATTCAAAGAACTTGTAAAGGCCCGCTATTCCTGCAAGGCATACGACAGCGGCAGGCAGATAAGCCGGGAGCAGCTGGACTCGATACTTGAGGCGGGAAGGTACGCCCCTACTGCGAAAAACCTTCAGGAACAGCATATCTATGTCTGCCAGTCACCCGAAGCTCTGGCCAAAATCGACGCCCATACCCCTTGCAGATACGGCGCCCCTACAGTGCTGGTCGTAGCATTCGATATGACGAATGTCTATACCTATCCCGACGGGAAACGCCAGTCCGGTGTGGAAGATGCTGCCATTGTGGCCACGCACCTTATGCTTGCGGCAAAGGATGCCGGCGTGGATTCCTGCTGGGTCAACTGCGTGCATGCCGACGGGCTTCACGACGCCCTCGGTCTTCCGGATCGCGAAGACATCCTGATGCTCCTGGACCTGGGATACCCTGCTGAAGGGGCAAAGCCTCTTGCCAACCATTTCTCACGCAAAGACATCTCGGAGACAACCACTTACCTGTAGGGACAATATGAAATACCTGGTCGTATCCGACATCCACGGCTCATTGCCGCGCCTTGAGAAACTGCTCTCGTTCTTCGAGCGCGGGCATTACGACATGCTCCTGATACTCGGGGACATACTCAACTACGGACCGCGCAACGGCATCCCGGAGGGCATCGACGCACCCGGCATCGCGGCAAAGCTCAATGCCCTGGCCGGCAGGATCGTGGCGGTCAGGGGCAACTGTGACTCCGAAGTTGACCAGATGCTCCTCTCATTCCCGTGCATGGGCGATTACTCCATCCTTGTGGCGGAGGGCACAAGAATCCTCCTTACCCACGGTCACCGGCTGGGCGAAGACAATCTCCCGCTGGCCGGAGCTGATGCCGTTTTCTGCGGCCATACCCATCTGTGGAAGCTCGAGCGGACGCCGGAAGGAGTGCTTGTCTGCAACACCGGCAGCATAACATTCCCCAAGGGCGGCAACCCGGCGACATTTGCCACCATCGATGAAGACGGTTCTGTCCGGGTGCGCGACCTCGAAGGGGCCGTTATCAAGGAAATGCCGCTGAAGCCCTGACGGGGGCCCGGCAACACCGCCGCACCGCAGATGAAGCCCTCTACCTGTCCGGCAGCTTGGCCTTGAGCCTCTGCCGGGCCTTGGTTACGGACGGGGCTGAAATCCCGAGCATCACGGCCTGCTCCGAAACGGTGAAGTGAAGCCTGTCAAGGATATACACGCGGATGTCGCCGGGAGTGAGGTTGGGACAGTCCTGGCGCAGTGATTCGGGAGTAACGGAACAGGTGTTCCGCAACACCCTTTCCAGCTCGGCCCATTCCCCGTCCTTGACATATCTCGGGCACTTGTGCAGCGACTGCATCAGATAGTTCTGTCCCACAATTGCTTTGTTAAGGTAGGAATCCAGATTCCCCACCGGCCCGTGCTCCCCGTTCGGCATATATTTCTCCCTCTCGTCAGCCCCTGCACGGATGACCATCATAAACGCGCGTGCATTCCTTCCGAGTATCTCCGAGGCTTGGGACAGGTCGAGGGCGGCACCTCCTCTGACGCAGGCAAATCCCAGCCCGAGCGCTACGGTCACCATCTGGTAGTAGAGGATCTCCGTATCGCGTCCTTTAAGGCCCAGGGAGGTTTCTATGGCTTCTGTGCTCTCTTTTTTGAAGCCGATCTGCCGGTCAATATATTCCTCAAAGGAGCACCCTTCCTGACCGCCTTCCATGATCAGTCTGAAAAGCCCGGGTTCGTCCATTGCAAACCACAGGAGTGCGATTCCGAACCCCTTGAAAGGCGGATCCTGCAGGAAACCCGCGCCCACACGCTCCCTGAACAGCCTTCTTGCCTCATCCCTGACGGCATCAAGCACCCCGCCTATGGAGCCGAAGGCGGTGAAAATCGGATTGAGTCCGCAGCCGAGAGCCGCGGTGAGATTGCGGGCGGTCAGTGCAGGCACCCCTCCCTGACGGACAAGGTCGAGGGCTGCTCCTGTGATCTTTTCTTTTGTGACGGTAACGGGACGTGCCATGGTCAAAGCAATTGTAAAGTAACGGATGTTCCGTAACAACGCCTGCAAAAATAGGCAATTGACCCCTTATGTCCAACCGGTTACCACCCCCTGGAACCTCAATGTCCATATTGTTGTCCATATGAAAATCAAATTACGGAACACTATATCCGCTATCTTTGCTGCCGGAACATATGGACAGACATAATGGAAACAGATAAATCAGAATGAGAATGACAATGACAATGAAAAAACTTCTTGCAATGGCATTGTTCCTTTCGGCGGCACTTACCGCCTCCGCCAAGGGCGACTGGAAAGGAAAAGTAATCGATGAAAATGGAGAACCGGTAGCTTATGCCACCGTAGCGGTGCTATCTCAGGCCGACTCAACCCTTGTGTGCGGTACAACGGCAGGGGAGGACGGCACCTTCAATATCGTGACCGGAGAGACAACCGGTGTGATGATGGTGTCGATGCTCGGCTATCAGACACAGTATCTTTCCCCGGCTGACGGCATCACGGTCATCCTCAAGGAAGACGCATCCCTGCTTCAGGGCACTGTGGTGACCGCGGTGATGCCAAAGACAAAGCTCACCGGCGAAGGGCTCCAGACCAGCGTCCGCGGCTCCGTGCTTGAAAATGTAGGCTCCGCCAACGACGTGCTTGCAAAAACCCCGGGCATCATCAAGGGCCAGGAAGGGCTGGAGGTCATCGGAAAAGGTGCCCCTCTTGTCTATATCAACGGGCGCAAGGTGACCGATCCGACAGAGCTTGACCGCCTCCAGAGCAATGAGATACAGAGCGTTGAAGTGATCACCAACCCTGGAGCCCAGTATGATGCGACCGTCCGCAGCGTAGTGCGCATCCGCACCGTAAGGCGTCAGGGGGACGGCTTCGGATTCAACCTCACCGCCGCAGACTCGCAGTCCCTCCGCTGGGACAGGGGCAATGACCCGTTCGGCGCGCTCAACGCCAACTACCGCACCGGGGGAGTGGATATCTTCGCGGGCATCAACTACTCCAAAAACACCTCCCGCCAGCAGAGCGACCTTGTCAAGAACACCTACGGAACTGATTTCGAGCTCACCAACAGCGGCGACCTTCTCAACGAATATATCGGGGAAAGCATCTACGGCAACGCCGGCGTCAACTGGCAGATTGCCGATGCCCAATTCGTCGGCGGAAAAATCGAATGGGGCCGCAACCTCGGCTACAGCGTCCACACCGTCGTGAATGACAATGTCACAATCAACGGCCTGTTCTCCGACAGTATCAACACCGTCTCCGACGACGCCCTCGCCGACAACGGCATCAATAACTTCGGCGCCAACATCTACTACAACGGTCTCATCGCCGGAAAACTCGGCATCGACGTCAACCTCGACTATTACGGCACCGGCCACTCGACGGCTTCAACTTCGCAGGAGACCAGCGCAGAGGCGGAAAACCGCATCCTGCACTCCGGCAGCAGCACCTACGGAAAGATGTATGCGGCAAAGGCCGTTCTCTCATATCCTGTGTGGAGGGGACAACTCCAGGTGGGGACCGAGGAGTCATTCTCCCGCAGGTCAGACGATTACACAATCAGCGGAATCGATATTCCGGCATCGCAGGCCGATGTCGGGGAAGACAATTGCGCCGGTTTCATAAACTATGGATTCTTCATCCCGCGTGCGGGCCAGTTCAGCGCGGGCGTCAGGTACGAGCATGTCCGCTATGCCTACAGGGACGACCTGGCCCCGGAGAACGATATCACGCGCAACTATGCCAACTGGTTCCCGACGGCGTCCTGGGCCACGGCATTCGGCCCAGTGCAGATGATGCTCAACTACAGCGTCCGCACACGCCGTCCGAACTACGGCAACCTCTCCAGCGCCATCCGCTACAACAGCCGCTACATCTGGCAGAGCGGAAACGCCCAGCTCCAGCCGGAAATCTCCCACAACGCCAGCATCACCGCAATCTGGAAATTCATCACATTCATGGTCAACTACACAAGGACCGACGATGCCATTATGGTATGGTCTTCGGCAATCGGTGAAGAAGGAGTGGTGCTTGTCAAGCCGCGCAACATCGGGAGCCCGTACCGCAATCTTTCGGCATTCGTCAACTTCACCCCTACCATAGGATGCTGGACAATGAACTGGACCGTCGGTGCACAGCCGCAGTGGCTCACAATCGGGGCCCCGGACCCGAGGGAGGCCGACGGCATCAGGGTGACCAGGTTCAACGGCAAGCCGATGTTCTTCGCCCAGCTTTTCAACACCTTCACGGTCAGGGGCGGATGGCAGTTCGAGCTCGGTGCATCGCTGATGACCTCCGGCTACACCCAGAATATGCATATGACCAACAACTACTGCGATGCCTCTGCTGCAATCCAGAAAGTCCTCCTCAGGGACGGCTCCCTCGTGCTCAGGCTCGAAGGCCAGGACCTTCTCGGTATGGCCCACTTCAATATGGACACGGACTTCGGAAGCCACACCATCTCGCAGACCAACATCATGGACACGCAGAAGGTAAAGTTCTCTGTCCGATACAGTTTCAACACTGCACAGAGCAAATACCGCGGCACCGGAGCAGGAAGCGACTCCAAGAGCAGGATGTAGATGCTGCTTGTATAATGCTGAAAAAATCGTATTTTTGCAGGATATTCCGGGTATTGCCCGGTTTATCCTGCAACTTGCATTGATTCAGACGGGCAGAACCACTTGATTCAAATGGACAGGACCGCCCGGACCGGAGTCCGGAAGTTGCGGAAAAGATGCAAACAGACGAAATGAAAAAAAATATGACATCCAAGGAAATCAGGCGCAAGTACCTGGAATTTTTCGAATCGAAGGGCCATACCGTAGTCCCTTCCGCCCCGATGGTAATAAAGAACGACCCGACGCTGATGTTCACCAACGCCGGAATGAACCAGTTCAAAGACATATTCCTCGGCAACACGGCGCCGAAATTCACCCGTGCGGCAGACAGCCAGAAGTGTCTCAGGGTCAGCGGAAAGCACAATGACCTCGAGGCAGTGGGCCACGACGGGCGCCACCACACAATGTTCGAGATGCTCGGCAACTGGAGCTTCGGCGACTATTTCAAGACCGAGGCCATCGACTGGGCATGGGAGCTCCTTACGGGTGTGTACGGAATCGACAGCAGCAAGCTCTATGCGACCGTTTTCGAGGGAAGCGCCGAGGACGGGACATCCCTTGACGAAGAGGCCCGCTGCGCCTGGCTCAAGCATATGCCCGAGGACCATGTCCTTCTGGGCAACAAGCACGACAATTTCTGGGAAATGGGAGACACAGGCCCGTGCGGACCTTCCAGCGAGATCCACATCGACCTCCGCAGCGACGAGGAAATCGCCCGTGTCCCGGGAGCCAGCCTCGTCAATACCGACAATGACCAGGTAATCGAAATCTGGAACCTTGTCTTTATGCAGTACAACCGCAAGGCCGACGGCCATCTGGAGATGCTCCCTCACAAGAACATCGACACCGGAATGGGCTTCGAACGCCTTTGCATGGTGCTTCAGGGCAAGACAAGCAACTACGATACCGACATCTTCAGCGGCCTCATCGGCGTCATCGAGCAGCTCAGCGGCCACCGCTACCACGAATCGGCAAAGACCGAGGTGGCAATGCGCGTGATTGCCGACCATATCAGGGCCATAGCCTTCTCCATCGCCGACGGCCAGCTTCCGTCCAATGTCAAGGCCGGCTATGTCATCCGCCGCATCCTGCGCCGTGCAGTGCGCTACGGCTACACCTTCCTCGGGTTCAACGAGCCGTTCCTCTGCCGTCTTGTGGACAGGCTCTGCGAGGACATGGGCGAAGCCTATCCTGAGCTTGTGGCGCAGAAGTCTCTGATTGCCACCGTGATGCGTCAGGAAGAGGAAGCCTTCCTCAAGACTCTCGACCGCGGCATCAGGCTTATGGACGACTGCATGGCAAGAAATGCCGACGCCAAGGTCATCCCGGGCAGGGACGCCTTCGAGCTCTACGACACCTACGGCTTCCCTTACGACCTCACCGAGCTGATTGCCACCGAGAACGGATTTACCGTGGACAAGGCCGGCTTCGATGCGGAAATGGCAAAGCAGAAGGAGCGCGCACGCAACGCCACGGCCAACGAGTTCGGCGACTGGACCGAGTTCAAGTCCGGCGAAGAAGTGGTATTCCTCGGCTACGACACCCTCAATGTGGAGGATGCAGTCCTTCTCAAGCACAGGACCGTCAAGCAGAAGAACAAGACATTCTACCAGCTCGTGTTTGACCGCACCCCGTTCTATGCTGAAATGGGCGGACAGGTCGGGGACACCGGATATGTGGTCTCCGCTTCGGGCGAAAAGATAGCCGTCATCAACACGGTCAAGGAAAACAACCTCACAATCCATCTTGCCGAGCGCATCCCGGAGGACTGCACAGGTGCATTCGGACTCCATGTCGATGAGGCAAGAAGGAAAAGGATCATGGCCAACCACACCGCCACCCACCTTCTCGACAATGCCCTGCGCAGCGTCCTCGGCACCCATGTGGAGCAGAAGGGCTCCTTTGTGGCACCGGACTATTTCCGCTTCGACTTCAGCCATTTCGCAAAGATGACCGAAGAGGAAATCTCCGCCGTCGAGCACAAGGTCAATGAGATGATCCGCGCCGACTACCACATCGAGGAGACAAGGGATGCCACAATGGAGGAGGCGAATGCAATGGGAGCCATCGCCCTGTTCGGCGAGAAATACGGAAGCCGCGTCAGGGTGGTCAAGTTCGGTCCTTCAGTGGAGCTTTGCGGAGGTACCCACGCCGCCGCAACCGGCAACATCGGCTTCTTCAAGATTGTGTCCGAGGGGGCAGTGGCAGCCGGAGTGCGCAGGATCGAGGCCGTGACCGGAGAGGCAGCGGAGCAATATCTCGACAAGATTTCCGAAATGCTTTCCGCCGCACGCGCATTCTTCAACAATACCCCTGACCTTGCTGCGGCCATCCAGAAGACCCTTTCCGACAACGAAGCGCTCAAGAAGGAGATAGAGGGATTCATGGCCGAAAAAGCCGAAGAAATCTCCCGTAGGCTGATCGAGAATGCCGAAACCGTGGGCAATGTCAAGCTCATCCGTTTCGACAGGTCACTGGACCCGGCACTTGTCAGGGAGGCAGTGATGCGTCTCCAGAAGGTGACTTCCGGCTTCATTTTTGCCGGTGCATTCGAGTTCGGCGGCAAGCCCAATCTCGTCCTCTCATACTCTCCGGACCTTGTTGCGGCAGGAAAGAATGCCGGCAAGGACATCCGCGAGGCTGCAAAATGCATCCAGGGAGGAGGCGGCGGACAGCCGGGATTCGCAACTGCCGGAGGCCGCAACATTGAGGGCCTTTCCGCAGCGCTCGACATGCTTGTTGACATCGCCACCAGATAGCATCTGCTGCCATAAGGAATGAAGAAACTCGACAGATTCATACTGAAATCGTTCATAGGGCCGTTTTTCGGTACCCTTATAGTCGTCGTATTCATCCTTATGATGCAGTTCCTCTGGGTATATATCGACGAGCTTGTAGGCAAGGGACTGGGTTTCAAGGTTATACTGGAGTTCATCGGCTGGGGCGGAGCCACCCTCCTCCCGCTGAGCCTCCCGCTCGCCACGCTTCTGGCTTCGGTGATGACCATCGGCCAGATGTCCGAGAATTTCGAGCTCATAGCCATGAAGACGGCCGGCATCTCGCTCGTGCGCGTGATGCTGCCGATATTTGTAGTGTCCCTGTTCATCTGCGTGGGCGCATTCTTCGCCGCCAACAACCTTGTCCCGACGGCCTACAACAAGATCTACACCCTCCGCGACGACATCGGCCGCACCAAGGAGGAAATCAACATCCCGACCGGCACCTTCTACGACGGCATCGATGGCTACATCCTGCGCGTTGACAGCAAGAACAAGAAGACCGGGATGATGTACGATGTGATGGTCTATGACCACAACCAGAAGGGCGGGGCGATGATGATGACCCTCGCCGACTCTGCGATGATAAGGATGTCCCAGTCCAAGGACTATATGACATTTGAGCTCTTCAACGGCGTCAACTATCAGGAAAACAACAAGATGACCTACAGGGACACCACGCTTGAGCTCCAGAGCATAAGTTTTTCCCGACAGGAGATGATCATCCCCCTGGAAAACTACTCCTTCAACAAGTCTTCCGACACCCGCTACGGCGACCAGGTGAGGTCCATGGACAACGGCCGCCTTGCCCACGGCATCGATTCCATTTCGCAGAAGAAGGACTCCACCCTGCGCGTGCAGGCCAATGCCCTGGGAAAGAAGAAGGTGTTGAAATTTGCCTCCCAGCTCGATTCCACGGCTTCCGTCCGGCTTGCCGGCGCATCCCCGATGGACCTGGGCGGCTTCGGCCAGTGGAAGGACAAATATTCCGAGCGCCGTGCCTATGAGGGGGCTGCCGTGCAGGCCGAGGAGTATGCGTCGGTAATGAAGACCTACGATTCGGAGCTTTACGAATACAACTGGCTCCTGAGGACTTCGTGGGTGGAATTTCTCAAGAAATTCGCCGGTGCCATTGCATGTCTCATAATGTTCCTCATCGGAGCCCCTCTTGGTGCTTCGGTGACAAGGAAGAGCGGCCTGGGCACCTACATCATTGCCGCCGTGCTGTTCTTCGTGCTGTACTGGGTGGTGGACATCACTGGTATCAAGCTGGCCCGCGGAGGCTCGACACCTCCTCCGGTGGGTGTGTTCATATCCACGCTGGTGCTTCTTCCGACCGGCCTTTTCCTCTCGTGGAAGGCCATCAACGACAGTGCGTTGTTCAATACCGACAATGCCGGTTCCGCCTGGCGCAAGGTCAAATCGAAAATTGCTTCTATGTTCAAGAAAACACGAATCGTATATATGGGTACTCCGGAGTTTGCAGTCGCTCCTCTGGATGCCCTCATCAAGGCCGGCTTCAAGGTGGTCGGCGTAGTCACGGTGGCTGACAAGCCGTCGGGCCGCGGTCTCAAGGTCAACGAAAGCGCGGTCAAGAAATATGCTGTGGAGCACAATATCCCTGTCCTGCAGCCTGTCAGGCTCAAGGACCCGGAGTTCCTTGCCGACCTTGCCGCATTCAAGGCCGACCTTTTCGTGGTCGTGGCCTTCAGGATGCTGCCTGAGGAGGTGTGGAAGATGCCGCCTCTCGGGACGTTCAACCTCCACGCCGCCCTCCTTCCGCAGTATCGCGGAGCCGCCCCTATCAACTGGGCCGTCATCAACGGCGAGAGGCACACCGGCGTGACTACCTTCATGATTGACAAGAATATAGACACCGGTGGCATCATGCTCCGGCAGTCCTACCGCATACAGGATACCGACACGGCCGGCGATGTCCACGATGCACTTATGCCTCTTGGCTCGCAGCTTGTGGTCGAGACCGTCCAGGGCATCATTGAAAGGAATATCGAGACCCGTCTGCAGCGCAGTTTCATCCAGGGCTCGGAGGTCCTCCGCCCGGCGCCGAAGATTACCCGTGCGCTGTGCCACATCGACTGGAACGACAGCGTCGTATCCATCTACAATCTCATCCGTGGCCTGAGCCCTTATCCGGCAGCATTCACGGAGCTCGTCAGGGACGGGGGCGCGCCGGTGCAGCTCAAGATTTTCAGGGCCGAAAAGGTGCTTGGTGCGGACTATGAGGCAATGCTTGAAGCCTCCGGAAAGACGCAGGCCGCTCCGGGAGACATACTCTCCGACGGCAGGACATTCCTTGCAATAGCCGCAAGTGACGGAGCCGTATCCGTAAGGCAGCTCCAGCTCTCGGGCAAGAAGGCAATGGAGACGCAGGCATTCCTGCTCGGCTTCAGGGACCCTTGCTCATATACTGTGACAGAAGGCACTTCCGCCGCGGAGATAGCAAAGACAAGGGTATGACGGCGGCTGTGATATGCAAAGGGGATTTCCCGAAAAAGGAGTATCCGCGCTACCTCATCTCGCAGAGTGATGTGGTGATCTGCTGTGACGGGGCATTCAGGGCGTGGCTGCGGGCCTATCCCGAAAGGCTGCCGGACAGGATAGTGGGCGATATGGACTCGCTGCCCAAGTCGCTCCGTGAAAAATATGCCGGCATCGTGGTGCACTACGAGGAGCAGGAATACAACGACCAGACCAAGGCTGTGCGCTATCTGGCGGAGAACTGTCCGCAGGTGACGCAGGTGCGCATCTTCGCCGCCACCGGCAAGCGCGAGGACCATACAATAGGCAACATTTCGCTGCTGATGGAGTACCAGCGCATGTTTCCGGGAAGGTTTGAAAGCATCGAGATGGTATCTGACCATTCTACCATGTTTGCCGTCACGGATACTGTGGAACTTGCTGTGGGACAGGGGAGAACGGTCTCGATTATCTCTCCGGACAACAGCCTGTCCATTACCTCCGAGGGCCTGCAGTGGCAGACTTCGGGCGTGGTTTTTGACAACTGGTGGAAGGCCACCCTCAACAGGGCGGAGTCAGATGTGGTGAAACTTGTGTTCAGCCATCCGTCGATGGCGCTCATCATATTGCCATAGAGCATTTTGTTATGTCGCAAACGGGAAAAAACTACAAACTCAATCCGGAGACGCTCCTCTACGAAATAGAGAAGGCCTCCAGGAGTTCGTATTTCGCAAGAGCCGTTACAATGGTTGTTATGGCCTTTGTGCTCTCGTTTGTGTTCATATGGGTATTCACCAATGTGCTGGGCGTGGACCTTCCAAAGACATCCGTGCTGAAAAAGCGCAATTCCCAGTGGATTTCACGCATCGAGGTGATGAACCGCAAGATCGACAACTACGACGCCATCCTCGACGGACTTGCGATGCGTGACAATGAAATCTACCGCAACATATTCGGTATGAAAGAGATAAGCTACGCGACCCGCAACGAGGGCTTCGCGGGCGACTCCCGCTACGAGGACCTGCTCTCCCAGGGTGCCAGCCGTTCCCTTGTCGCTACGGCCGACAGGGTGGACAATGTGATGAAGAAGGCCTACATCCAGACAAAGTCATTTGACGCCATTTCTTCTTTGAGCAAGCGCGCCGGGGATATGGTCTCCTGTATCCCGGCGGTGCCTCCAATCAATCCGGACCCTTCAACGTACCGCAAATCAAGCAGTTTCGGATACCGCAGCGACCCTTTCACGGGGGCAAGCAAGATGCACACCGGGATGGACTTCGCATGCAAACCGGGCAATCCGGTCTATTCTACCGGCGACGGGGTGGTGGAGAAAGTGTCATATGACCTTTTCGGCTACGGCCACGCCGTCACCATTGACCACGGCTTCGGCTACAAGACGCGCTACGCCCATCTCGGCAACATCTATGTCGCCGAAGGCATGAAGATAAAGAGGGGGGAGTGCATAGCCGAATCGGGCAATACCGGGCGCTCGTCCGGGCCGCACCTCCATTATGAGGTCATCTACCGTGACAGGTTTGTCAATCCGGCAAACTACCTCGATATGGAAATGCCTGTGGATGAATTCATCACAATGGTCGAAAAGGCCGAGTCCGAATCGAAGAACATGATAGTAAGGCCTCACCGGAGGATAAAAAGATAGCAGCATATGTCACCGAAATACGTATTCGACCCGCGCAGCGCAAGCTTCCAGAAAGTGACCCATTCGATCGGCCACACCCTCTGGAGCGCCTGCAAATGGCTTGTGGGCACCATTTCGCTGGCGGCGTTCTGCTATGTCCTTGTGTCCCTTTTCATCAGCACCGACACCGAAAGGGCCCTCGCAAGGGAAAACAGGATGTACGAAAAACTCTACAGGGAGCTTTCCGAGAAGGAGAGGATACTCTCGCTGGAGACCGAGGCGCTGATGCAGAGGGACAATGAGATTTACCGCCAGATCTTCAATACGGCAGCCCCTGAGGTGGATCCCGTCAGTGTTGCGGACTTCTCGATGGTGGCCGACAGCGTGGAGGAGAAGAATGTCGTCGCCTATACTGCACGGAAGGCGGAAATTCTGGTCAGGAGCGCCTCGTCCGTGGAAGACAATTTCAGGACCATTTTCGGTGTGCTGCAAAAGGAGGACTATGTCCTGCCGCCGATGTTCTGTCCCGTCGGGGGGATGACCTATGCCCAGACGGGAGCGTCCGTGGGCCAGAAACTGAGCCCCTTCTACAAGGTGCCGTCGCAGCACGGGGGGCTTGACATAATCGCCGGACAGGGTGAGGATGTCCTCGCTTCGGGAGACGGTGTAGTGGTGTCCGTAGTCCACAGCAGCAAGGGCCTCGGCAATGTCGTGACCATCGACCACGGCAACGGATTCACAACCCGCTATGCCCATCTTTCGGACATCTCCGTCCGCAAGGGAAGCAAGGTGACAAGGGGGATGAAAATCGGCTCCGTGGGCATCTCCGGCAATACCTTCGCCCCGCATCTCCACTATGAGGTGCTGCTCGGGGAGGAGGTCCAGGACCCGGTCTATTATATGTTCGGCTCGCTCACGCCGGCGGAGTTCGCGTCCGTGACATTCATGGCGGCAAAGACCGAGCAGTCGCTTGATTGACAATTAGTTGTAATAACAATAACAAACATCGTCCTGATATGGAGAAGCTATACTACACGATTACGGAAGTGGCGCAGATGCTGGAGGAGAGTCCGTCCCTGGTACGTTTCTGGAGCAACAAATATCCCAGATACGTCAAACCGCGCCGTACAGCACACGGCAACAGGTGCTATACTGCAGAGGACATAGCCGCCCTGCGTGAAATCCATCACCTTATCCGCGACCTGGGCATGACCCACGAGGGTGCGATGGCAAAGATGGCTGCGGACCGCAGGACCGTTGCCGGCAAGGTCCAGGCACTCGAGCGTCTGAAAGCGGTGAGGGAGCAGTTGCAGGAGATAAAAAGTTCATTGTAATTCAAGGAAAAAAAGCTAACTTTGTCAACTTGATTCCCAACGAAAATAAATATTGATATAATATGGCAACAAAGAAAACCAAGAAGATCGAAACCCCTGTGGACAACAGGGAAACCTTCGTTTCCATCCAGAAAAACTTCGCGGATTCCGACGCTGCGGCACAGGAAAAGCTCAGGGACCTCTATGAGCTCCAGCAGGCGGACAGGGAGCTGGACAAAATCTATATGACCCGCGGGGAGCTTCCTTCTGAGGTCGCATCCATCGAAGAGGAAATCGCATCCCTCAAGGCCAAGTCAAAGGAGATTGCCGACTGGATCGAGGGCATGAATGCCAATATCAACGACAACAAGCAGAACATCATCGACTGCGACGAGCAGATTGCAAAGTACCGTGCGCAGCTCAACGACATCGCCAACAGCCGTGAGTTCGACTCCATCAACAAGGAGATCGAGAACCAGGGCCTTCTCCGCCAGATCGCAGAGAAGAACATCGGCGAGGCAAAGATGAGCATCGGTGAGGCCAAGGCCGACATCGAGAGCATCAAGGAAAGGGTTGTAGTGAGGACTGAAGACCTCGAGATCAAGAAGCACGAGCTCGACAACATCGTCTCCGACACCGCCGACCAGGAGAACGCCCTTCTTGCAAAGCGCAATGAAATCGCTTCCAGGATCGACGACCGCACCCTCAGCGCCTACGAGCACATCCGCGGCGGCGTGAAGAACCATCTTGCAGTGGTTGAAATCTACAACAACGACTCCTGCGGCGGCTGTTTCAGCACCATTATCCCGCAGAAGATCGAGGACATCAATTCCGGCAGGAAGCTCATCATCTGCGAGCACTGCGGACGCATTATCGTCAATCCGAAAGCGCAATCCGCCGAATAGTGACGACTATGCCGGAAACGAGAAGGACACGCAAGA
>CAMBMK010000035.1 GCA_945868745.1 uncultured Bacteroidales bacterium | reverse complement strand
GAAGAGATCGTCAATTTCTATGCAGACCATCCGTTTGCCTTCTTCATAGAGGAAATGTCATCCGGAGTGATATTGTTTGAAGGCGTCTATGCCGGAGAATAGCAATTGAATTACATTCAATACGATACCCCCGGACCGCCATGTCGCGGCCCGGGGGATTTTCGTGCCGGTGCGGTCGTGGCGCACTGTTTGGTTATTGTTATTTTAATTTCTAACTTTGTAGCCCTAATTTAATAACACATAATAACCAAAATTTTTAATATCATGCAAAATCATTCGGATAAAGTCCGTATTGAAAGCGACCTTATCGGCTCTATGGAAGTGCCGTCCGATGCACTCTACGGGGTACAGACCCTCCGCGGAATCGAAAACTTCCCGATCAGCAGATTCCACCTCAACGACTATCCGCTGTTCATCAACGGCCTGGCAATCACCAAGCTTGCCGCAGCACAGGCCAACCACGAGCTCGGCCTCCTGACCGATGCACAGTATGAGGGCATCTCCACAGCCTGCCGCGAAATCCTTGACGGCAAACACCACGAGCAGTTCCCTGTGGATATGATCCAGGGCGGAGCCGGTACCACCACAAATATGAACGCCAACGAGGTCATCGCCAACAGGGCCCTCCAGATCATGGGCTACGAGCCGGGCGAATACACCTTCTGCTCCCCGAACGACCACGTCAACTGCGCCCAGTCCACAAATGACGCCTATCCGACCGCAATCCACCTCGGACTCTACGCCACCCATCTCAAATTCATGGAGCATTTCAAGGCCCTCATCGCCTCTTTCGAGCGCAAGGCTGAAGAATTTGCCCACATTCTCAAAATGGGCCGTACCCAGCTTGAGGACGCAGTGCCGATGACCCTCGGACAGACCTTCGGGGCATTCGCATCCATCCTCAGGGACGAAATCCGCAACATCGAATTTGCCGCACAGGAATTCCTTACGGTCAATATGGGAGCTACCGCAATCGGAACCGGCATCTGCTCCGAACCGGGCTACTCCGAAAAATGCGTGGCAGCCCTCCGCACAATCACCGGCTGGGACATCCGTCTTGCCGACAATCTCGTGGCTGCGACATCCGACACTTCCTGCATGGTAGGCTACTCATCTGCCCTCAGACGCATCTCCGTGAAGATGAACAAGATATGCAACGACCTCAGGCTCCTTGCCTCCGGCCCGCGCTGCGGTATCCACGAGTTTGACCTCCCTGCACGCCAGCCCGGCTCCTCGATTATGCCCGGCAAGGTAAATCCTGTGATCCCTGAGGTCATGAACCAGATTTCCTACAAGGTCATCGGCAACGACCTCTGCGTGGCAATGAGCGGGGAGGCCGCACAGATGGAGCTCAACGCAATGGAGCCGGTGATGGCACAGTGCTGCTTCGAGTCCGCCGACATCATGATCAACGGCTTTGACACCCTGCGCGTCAACTGCATCGACGGTATCGTGGCAAACGAAGAAGGCTGCCGTTCATATGTGCGCAACAGCATCGGGGTTGTGACCGCGCTCAACCCGGTAATCGGATACAAGAATTCCACAAAGATTGCAAAGGAAGCGCTCGCAACCGGCAGAAGCGTCTATGACCTTGTGCTCGAGCACGGAATCCTCACAAAAGAGGACCTTGACACCATACTCTCACCCGAGAATATGATAAAGCCTGTCAAGCTCGACATCCATCCGAAGAAATAGTTGTGTTTTTCCCCGCCATCCGCTGCCGGACTGCCTCATAAAGCAGGATGGCGGCGGATACTGATACATTGAGGGAGTCAAGGCGCCCCAGCATCGGGATGCGGATATGGCTGTCGGCGGCCTCGCGCCACACAGAAGTGAGCCCGGTAGCCTCGGTCCCCATCACAATGGCCACAGGCCCCGTCATGGGCGTGTCATAATACTCCCTTGAATCCTGGAGCTGCGCGGTATGAATCTTTATGCCGCGCTCTTTGAGATATGCTATGGCCTCTTCGGAGGTGCATACGGCGACCGGCACCGTAAACACGGCACCTATGCTCGCGCGTATGAGATTGGGATTGTAGATGTCGGTAAGCGGGTCGCAGATGATCACTGCATCGGCTCCGGCTGCATCCGCGCTGCGAAGGACTGCGCCAAGGTTGCCCGGCTTCTCCACGCCTTCGAGCACGACGATGAGCGGATTGTCCCTCTGCGGGAGATCCTCCAGGGAATGCGGACGGGCCTTGACCTCGGCCACCACGCCCTCTGTGCCTCCCCGGCAGGCGATTTTTTCATAGACCGTGCGGGAGACTTCAAACACCTTCGCCCCCTGCGGCGCGCGGAAATCTCCGGCGATTTCAGGGCATACAAACACGGTGTCGGCCTCGTACCCGGCTTCCATGCAATGGGACAGCTCCCTCTGCCCCTCAACGGTAAAAAGAGCCTTCTCACGGCGCAGGCGCGGTTTGTCCTGCAGCGCGAGAAGGTCCTTGATTTTCGGGTTCTGTGCAGAAACTATCTGCATATCAGAATGTCTCAGGCCTCATCTGAGGGAACAGAAGCACATCCTGGATGGATGACTGGCCTGTCATGAACATGGTGAGGCGGTCGATGCCCATTCCGAGACCGGAGGTAGGCGGCATACCGTATTCGAGAGCACGCACGAAGTCGTAGTCCACAAACATGGCCTCGTCGTCACCCTTGCTCTTGAGGCGTGCCTGCTCCTCAAACCTTTCGAGCTGGTCCACAGGGTCATTGAGCTCGCTGTAGGCATTTGCCAGCTCCTTGCCGCATACGAAGAGCTCGAAGCGCTCGGTAAGCTGCGGGTTTTCCCTGTGACGCTTGGTGAGCGGAGACATCTCCACAGGATAGTCAATTATGAAGGTGGGCTCGATGAGATGGCTCTCGACATATTCGCCGAAGATGGCATCGATGAGCTTGCCCTTTCCGAATGAAGGGTCGGTCTCCACGTGAAGCTGCCTGCAGGTCTCGCGGAGCTGGTCCTCGTCCATCCCGGCAATGTCCACACCGGTATATTCCTTTATGGCCTCAAGCATAGGGAGCCTGCGGAACGGCGGCTTGAAATCCACCTCGTTGTCCCCGATCCTGACCTTGGTCGTGCCGTTGACCTCGAGAGCAATCTTCTCGAGCATCTTCTCCACGAACTCCATCATCCAGATGTAGTCCTTGTAGGCCACATATATCTCCATGCAGGTGAACTCAGGGTTGTGGGTCTTGTCCATACCCTCGTTGCGGAAGTCCTTGGCAAACTCATACACACCGCTGAATCCGCCGACAATCAGCCTCTTGAGATAGAGCTCGTTGGCGATGCGCATGTAGAGGTCGATGTCCAGGGCATTGTGGTGGGTGATGAACGGACGTGCGGTCGCACCACCCGGGATGGACTGGAGAATAGGAGTCTCGACCTCGAGGCAGCCGGCGTCATTGAAATAGCGCCTCATGGTGTCGATGATCTTCGCCCTCTTGACGAACACCTCCTTGACCTGCGGATTGACGATGAGGTCCACATACCTCTGGCGGTAGCGGAGCTCAGGGTCGGTGAATGCGTCATGCACCTTTCCGTCGGCCTCCTTGACAATCGGGAGCACCTTGAGGGACTTGCTCAGCACGGTAAGCTCCTTGGCATGGACCGAAAGCTGGCCGGTCTGGGTGATGAATGCGAAACCCTTGATGCCGATGATGTCACCGATGTCGAGGAGTTTCTTGAATACGGTATTGTAAAGGGTCTTGTCCTCTCCCGGGCAGATTTCGTCCCTCTTGACATAGACCTGGATTCTTCCCGTCTCGTCCTGAAGCTCGATGAAGGATGCGGCTCCCATAATCCGTCGCGACATAATGCGTCCGGCGATGCAGACATCGGTAAGGTTGCCCTTTTCCGCATCGTATTCTTCAACAATGCTTTTGGCTGTGGCATTGACCGGATAGCGCGGTGCCGGATATGGTTCGATGCCCATTTCGCGGAGCTTCTTCATGGATTCCCTGCGGAGTATTTCCTGTTCGCTGAGTTGTGCTGTTGCCATTTCAATTATTGTTTAATCGTGCAAAATTAACATTTTAAATTCTGAATTTGAAATCTTTTGGGTATCTTTGTAAGAATTCGGACTTTTGAAAGGAGGACTTTGATGGCAGCAGACAGAAAATGGGCATTCAGGGAAGCGGGCGACCAGGAGACAATCTCCAGGCTGTCGGCCGAGCTGGGCATTGACCCTGTCCTCGCCACCCTCCTCGAACAGAGGGGCATACGTACCTTCGACGAGGCCCGCAAATTCTTCCGCCCGAGCCTCTCGGCCCTCCACGACCCGTTCCTCATGAAGGATATGGATGTGGCTGTGGAAAGGCTTGAAAAGGCCGTGAAGGGAGGGGAGAAGATCCTTGTCTATGGCGACTACGATGTGGACGGGACCACTGCCGTGGCCCTTGTGTATCTCTTCCTGAGCCACCTCACCGACAGGACCGACTTCTATATCCCGGACCGCTACGACGAGGGTTACGGAGTCTCCGCAAAGGGCATCGACTGGGCTGCGGACAACGGTTTCAGCCTCATAATCACCCTCGACTGCGGCATCAAGGCCATCGACAAGGTCGAGTATGCAAAGTCCCGCGGAATCGACGTCATCATCTGCGACCACCATCTCCCGGAAGAAAGGATCCCGGACGCAGTGGCCGTCCTCGACCCCAAGAGGGAGGACTGCAACTATCCGTTCGACGACCTTTCCGGCTGCGGGGTCGGCTTCAAGCTGGTGCAGGCCTATTCGCGCCGCACGGGTATCCCGGACGAGAGCATCTACACGCTTCTGGACCTTCTTGTGGTCAGCATCGCCTCCGACCTCGTGACAGTGGTGGGGGAGAACAGGATCCTGGCCTACTACGGCCTCAAGCAGCTCAATGACAACCCCCGCAAGGGCCTGACTGCCATCATCACACAGTCCAACCTCGAGCCTGGCCACGTGTCCATCGACGATATAGTGTTCAAGATCGGTCCGCGCATCAATGCCGCCGGCAGGATGGAGTCGGGCAAGCTCGCAGTGAAGCTCCTGACCGCCGCCGACGACACTACCGCCGAGATGGTCGCCCGCCAGATCAACGACAACAACAACGAGCGCAAAAATATCGACCGCGAGACCACCAGGGAGGCTCTCGAAATGGTCCAGTCCGGCAGATGCCTTGCAAAGGAGAATGCCACCATCGTGTATAACCCGCAGTGGAACAAGGGAGTGGTCGGCATAGTGGCATCCCGCCTCGTGGAAGCCTTCTACAAGCCGACATTCGTGCTGACAAAGTCCAACGGGCTGGTGACCGGTTCAGCAAGGAGCGTGCGCGGCTTCGACCTCTATTCGTCCATCGAGCAGTGCTCTGACCTTCTGGAGAATTACGGAGGCCACATCTATGCCGCCGGCCTTGCGATGAAGGAGGAGAATCTCGAGGAATTCGCCGCAAGGGTGGACAAATTTGTCGGCGAGCATATGAGCGACGAGATGTCGGTGCCGGTCATCGACGTGGACGCCAAGCTGCCGTTTGCCCGCATCACCCCGAAATTTTTCCGCATCCTCAAGCAGTTCCAGCCGTTCGGCCCGGGCAACACCTCCCCGGTCTTCGTGACCGAGAATGTCTATGACAACGGCACCGGACGCAAGGTAGGTCCTGCAGGCCAGCACCTCAAGCTCGAGCTCATCGAGGAGGACCAGCCGTACAACCACATTTCCGCAATCGGCTTCAATATGTCCGCATCCTTCGACCACATCAGGGCGGGCAACCCGATGGATGTATGCTACACGATAGTGGAAAATTACTACAGGGGCACTTCCAACCTCCAGCTGCGCCTCAAGGATATAAGGGAAAAAGAAGAAGAATTATAAAGACTGTTCAATGGACAGATTCGGTCTGATCGGCGACCCTATCGCCACATCCAAGAGCCCGGCCCTCTTCGGCGCCGGCTATCACGGGAAATATACCTACGAACTTATTGAAGGACAAGTATTTGAAGAGTCCTGGCGACGTTTTCTCGAAGGCTTCCGGGCGATCAACGTGACCGCCCCGTTCAAGGAAAATGCTTTCGAGCAGGTCGTGGGCCTTGCGAGGGAGGGCAGGGGCACGGTGTCGGGTCCCGCGTGGAAAATCGGCGCGACCAACCTTATCGTCAAAAATGAAGACGGCTCGCTCGACGCCCACAATTCCGACTTCACAGGCATAATACTCAGCATCGCCGAGGCCCTTTTCCCGGGCCTTGTCGGGCAGTGCTACGACACTTTCGGCGACCGCGGCTACATCAAGGTCCACCAGTTCATCCGCCAGAATGTGGAGGAACTCTACGGGCGCAGGCCGCAGGCCCTTGTCGTGGGCTGCGGAGGTGCCGGAAAGGCCGCTGCAGTGGCCGCTGCCGAGATGGGATTTTCCACCGTGCTGATGAACAAGACCCTGGCAAAGGCACAGTCGTTTGCCCTCGATGTGGCCTCTTACGGATTCATAGTGGACACCATCTCCGATTTCAGGGCGGCGCTTGCCGAATGCGACATTGTGATTTACACCATCCCGGTGGCCCTGAGTGCAATCGGGGAGCTCACGGAAGATGATTTCAGGGGAGAAGGGCGCATCCCGAAGGTCATCCTCGAGGCCAACTACAGGGACCCGTCGTTCCGCGGGGAGTCCCTTGAAATGATGCAGCGCGCCGGATGCCGCTATGTAAGCGGAAGGAGATGGCTTCTATATCAGGCACTTACGGGCTATGGCATCATGACCGGCGAGACTCCCGATTTCGAAGCTATGGATTCGGTGGTGAAACAATAGGCTTTTTCACGGAAAATTCCTAACTTGCAGGGTATTTCTAAACACCCAATATATTATGTCACTCAACAAGGCAATGCTTATCGGTAACGTTGGAAAAGAACCAGAAGTACGTTACCTTGAAGGAACACAGAACGGTCAGCAGACCAAAGTAGCAACATTCACGCTTGCAACCACGGAGAGGTACCGTGACCGCAGCGGAGAGGTACGGGAAAATACCGAATGGCATAATATCGTGGTCTGGAGGGGACTGGCCGACACCGCGGAGAAATATGTCCACAAGGGCACCCAGCTCTATGTCGAGGGACGCATCCGCACAAGGAGCTGGACCGACCAGACCGGAGCGAAGAGGTTCACCACCGAGATAGTGGCCGACAATTTCCAGCTTCTCGGACGCAGGACGGACAGCCAGGGACAGGCGCAGGGATATCCGGCGCCGCAGGGAGGCGCTTCCTACCAGAGCCAGGCCAGTCAGCCATACCGGCAGCCTTATCAGCAGCCGCAGCCCGTGCAGGGACCATCAGAACCGCAGATTGACCTTGAGGCCCCTGCGGACGACCTTCCGTTCTGACATTTCCATAAGGATATTTAACGCAAAAACATACAGACAATGAAATCAATCGATGTAGTTCTCGGACTTCAGTGGGGAGACGAAGGCAAAGGAAAGATTGTTGACGTGCTCGCCGGAAGATACCCGGCCGTAGCCCGCTTCCAGGGTGGTCCGAACGCAGGACACTCACTACATTTCGACGGCAAAAAGTTTGTCGTAAGAAGCATTCCTTCAGGCATTTTCCGTGAAGGCTCCGTCAATATCATCGGAAGCGGAGTCGTTCTCGACCCGATTACCTTCAGGGAAGAATGCGCCAACATAGAGTCAATGGGCATCAAGCCTTGCGAGAGGATCCATATCTCCAAGAAGGCCCACCTCATCCTGCCTACCCACAGGCTGCTTGACGCCGCAATGGAGGCTGCAGCAGGAAAGGGAAAGATCGGTTCCACCCTCAAGGGCATCGGACCTACCTATACCGACAAGATCAGCCGTCACGGTCTCCGCGTCGGTGACATCCTCGCCCCTGATTTCCGCGAGCGCTTCCTCAAGCTCAAGTCCCGCCATCTCCAGCAGCTCAGCGACCTCAACTACGAGTGCGACGCCGATGCGGAGGAGGCAAAATGGATGGATGCAGTGGAGTTCCTCAAGGGCTTCGACCTCATCGACTGCGAATACTATGTGGACGAGTGGCTCAGGGAGAAGCCGATTCTCGCCGAAGGAGCCCAGGGTTCGCTTCTTGACGTGGATTTCGGTTCATATCCGTTCGTGACTTCCTCCTCCACCACAGTGGGAGGCGTCTGCACGGGTCTCGGTGTCGCACCTTCGCGCATCGGCAGGGTGTTCGGCATCTTCAAGGCATACTGCACCCGTGTGGGCAGCGGCCCGTTCCCGACAGAGCTCTTCGACGAGACCGGCGAGAAAATCCGCCGCATAGGTCAGGAGTTCGGTGCTGTCACCGGCCGTCCGCGCCGCTGCGGATGGCTTGACCTGGTGGCCCTGAAATATACCGTGATGATCGACGGTGTGACCGACCTCATCATGATGAAATCCGACTGCCTCGACTCTTTCGGGACCATCAAGGTCTGCACCTCATACAAGGTCAACGGTGTGGAGACCGACAAGTTCCCGTTCGATACCGCAGCCGAAATCGAACCGGTATATACCGAGTTCAAGGGCTGGAACAGGGACCTTACCGGAGTGCGCCGCGAGGAGGATCTCCCGCAGGAGTTCAGGGAGTATCTCAAGTTTATCGAGGACTATATCGGAGTGCCTGTGAAGATAATCTCTCTCGGACCTGACAGGGAGGCGACCATCGAAAGATAGGTCTGTTATGGTCACGGACAAGATCATCATCAGGGGGGCAAGGGAGAACAATCTCAAGGACTTGTCCCTTGAAATCCCAAAATACAGAATTACAGTTTTTACCGGGGTCTCAGGCTCCGGTAAAAGTTCTCTTGTACTGGACACCATTGCGGCAAAGTCGCGCCGTGAGCTCAACGACACCTTCCCGTCGTTTGTGCAGCAGTATCTGCCCAAATACGGCAGGCCCCATGTGGACCGCATCGACGGGCTCCCGATAGCAATCGTGATTGACCAGAAGAAGCCGGCGCAGAATTCCCGCTCGACCGTGGGGACCTACACCGACATCTACTCGCTTGTGCGACTGCTCTTTTCCAGGGTGGGCAAGCCTTTTGTCGGCTATTCCGACACCTTCAGCTTCAACAACCCGCAGGGATGCTGCCCGCGCTGTTCGGGACTCGGCGAGATCAGGGAGCTGGACATCCACAAGCTCGTGGACTTCGACAAGAGCCTCAACGATGAGGACACCATCCACTACATCGCTTTCGGAAAGGGGGGATGGAGGTGGATACGCTATGCCCACAGCGGACTTTTCGACCTCGACAAGAAGATTAAGGACTACTCTCCGGAGGAGCTGGACCTCTTCCTCAACAGCCCGCAGATAAAGCTCAAAAATCCTCCGGCCAACTGGCCGAAAACGGCCAAATATGAGGGACTTATCCCTCGCATGTACAGGAGCATCATCAACTCCGAGGAGGGCCTCCTGCATGCATCCGTCCTCAATCCGATGCTGACTATGGGCACCTGCCCGGACTGCGGAGGCACCCGTCTCGGACCCAAGGCGCTTTCCTGCCGCATAGAAGGGAAGAACATCGCGGAGGTATGCTCAATGTCCATAGAGAACCTGCTCAAATGGGTGGAGGCGCTGGAGGACCCGCTTGCCGTCGATCTCAAGAAGGCGATAGGGGAGAGGCTGTCGGCCCTTGTGGAAATCGGCCTCGGCTACCTCAGCCTGGACCGCCCGGTGGGCACGCTCTCGGGAGGAGAGGCGCAGAGATGCAAGATTGCCAAATACATCAATTCTTCGCTCGCCGACGTGCTCTACATCCTTGACGAGCCGAGCGTCGGGCTTCACAACCACGACATCGAGCTGATGAAAAGGAGCGTGCGCAGGCTGCGCGATGCCGGCAACACTGTCATACTCGTCGAGCACCACAAGGAGATGATAGGCATAGCCGACCATATCGTGGACATGGGTCCGGGACCGGGCGCGCTCGGAGGAGAAATCATGTATCAGGGCTCCTTTGAGGGCCTTCTCTCCAGCGGCACCAGCACCGGCAGCATGATAGGGGAAAAGACTTCCTTCAAGCCTTCCCCGAGAAGGGCTTCGGAATCCTTCAGAATCGGGGAGGCGTCCCTTCACAACCTCAAAAATGTCACTGTGGATATCCCTCTCGGCATTTTCGGAGTGGTGGCAGGTGTGGCCGGGTCGGGAAAGAGCTCGCTGATGGAATGCTTCCGCAGCAAGTACCCGCAGCAGGACGATATTGTCTATATCAGCCAGAAAAATATCGGCGTCAGCCTCCGCTCCACCCCGGGGACCTATATGGATGTGGCCGGGGACATCAGGAAGATGTTCGCCAAGAAGCACAAGATGAAGGAGGAGTATTTCACCTTCAACGGCAAGGGCGCCTGCCCGGTGTGCGGAGGAAAGGGAGTGATCGTGTCGGAAATGGCCTTTATGGACTCCATCGAGACCACCTGCGAGGCGTGCGGAGGCCTGAGGTTTTCGCAGGAAGCCCTGCAATACACCATCACGAGCCCTGCAACTGGCGAGACCCTCAACATAGCCGAGGCTTTCGACCTTAGCGTGAGGCTGGCCTCAAAGTTTTTTGCAGGTACTCCGGTCGAGGCCAAACTGCGTCCGATGATGGATGTGGGGCTCGGCTATCTCCATCTCAACCAGGCACTTTCCACCCTTTCGGGAGGAGAGCTCCAGAGGCTCAAGATGGCCTCATACCTCGGCGAGAAAGGGAAAATATTCATCATCGACGAGCCTACGGACGGCCTCCACGTCAAGGATGTGCGCCACATACTCGGGCTTTTCGACAGGATGGTTGACGGCGGCAACACGGTCTGGCTCATCGAGCACAACATTGATGTCATCAAGGCGGCAGACTATGTCATAGAGCTCGGCCCGGGTGCGGGTGAATACGGCGGCCGTGTCGTATTTGCAGGGACCCCCCAGGAGCTTTCCCTCTGCCCGGACTCCCTTACCGCCCGCTATCTGTAGGATTGTATGCCGTAAGGTCGTTCTTTCTGCCGGGCAGAATCATTGCCAGGCAGAAAATCATTGCAGCGAGGCTAAGCGCTCCTCCCACGATTCCGATTTCTCCAACGGAAAGATGGGTGCAGACCTTGCCTCCGATGAACGCGCCTCCGCCGATGCCGATGTTGTATATGCCCGAATAGACGGACATCGCGACATCAGTGCCGACGGGGGCGACGCGTATCACCTCTGCCTGGAAAGTCAGGTTGTAGAAATTGATGGCAAGTCCCCATAATATGCAAAGGGCAAGGGTGCTGCCAAGTGAGGTGCTCATCGGTCGCATCAGGAAGAGGCCCGCCGTTATCCCTATGATGATATAGGTCACAAACACATTGGAATGCCTGTCGTAATACTTTGAAAAGATGAGACTTCCGACGATTCCCACTATGCCGAACACCATCAGGAGCATCGTGATTGTGTTTTCACTGAAACGGGCGACCTGCGCCATAAACGGTTCGATGTAGCTGTAGCCCGTGAAATGGCCCGAAATCATCACCAGGGTGAGCACATAGATGCAGATGAGCGCCCTGTTTTTGAACAGGTGCGGCAGGTCCCGCAGGGATACCTGGCCTTCGCTCTCCACCTTCGGGAAAATGATGGCAATGATGGTGAAGACGGCGAGCGCAAGTGCCGCGATGCACATGAATGTGGCCCTCCAGCCGAGCAGCAGGCCGATTGTCCTTCCCAGGGGCATACCGATTATCATTGCCACTGATGTGCCGGCCGTGATGATGCTCAGCGCCGTGCTCTTGTGCCCTTCAGGGGCTATGCGCACGGCAAGAGGCGTCGCTATGGACCAGAATACGGCGTGGGAGCAGGCTACCCCGAGACGCGATATCATCAGCATATTGTAGCCGGTGGCGGTTGCCGAGCCCAAGTGGCTGACCGTGAAGACGCCTACAAGCAGCAGAAGCAGCCTTTTGTACTCCATTCTGGAAGCGGCGAGCATAAGCGGCAGCGAGGTGGCCGCCACAACCCAGGCGTAAATGGTAATGAGAAGTCCCGCCTTTGCCTCTGTGACGCTGAGGTCGGCGGCTATGTCGCTCAAAAGCCCGATAGGGACAAATTCGGATGTGTTGAAAATAAATGCTGCAAATGTCAAAGCTATGACCGGCAGCCAGCTGTTCTTTTTCATAAATGCATTCCGCACCTTGCCATAAATACACGGCAGGTCTCCGGAAACCGGGCGCAAAGATAATAATATTTCTTCAAAACAGCTCCTAAAAAAAGCAGTCCCGCGACAACTGTCCGTTGTGCGTGGAACTGCTTGGAAATCATTGATTGCAGACCTTACGGGCCTGCTTTGGCGGCATTATTCGGCTGCCAGGACTCCGGTCTGTGCGTCGAGGAAAGCCTTGACCTTGGCCACATCGGCATCCTTCATCTTGCGGCCGACCTGGTATGTGGACATCATAGTGATGGCCTGCTCCAGGGTCTCCACGCTTCCGTCGTGGTAGTATGGCCAGGTGAGGGCTACATTCCTCAGCGAAGGAGTCTTGAAGCGGTAGCGGTCCCTCTCGACTCCGGTCACAGCCCAGCGGCCGTTGTCTCCGTCGGTGAGGCCGGACTTCTGTGTAAGCTCCCTGTCCTCGAAGTAGTTGGCCCTCTGTCCCATGAGCTCATAGGAAAGTCCGCCCATGTTGACTCCGGCGTGGCAGGTTGCGCAGTTGTAGTCCTTGAAAATCCTGTATCCTTCGATCTGCTCTGCGGTCATCGCGCCCTCTTCGCCCTTGAGATAGCGGTCAAACGGGCTGTTAGGGGTGATGAGGGTTTTCTCATACTCTGCGATGGCGTCTGTGATCGTAGCCTGTGAAAGTCCCTCAGGATATACGGCCAGAAAGCGTGATGTGAACTCCTTGTCCATTGCGATTCTTCCGGCAATCTCGTCGAAGTCCTTGCTGCCCATCTCGACAGGGTTGAGTGGCGGGCCTGCTGCCTGCTCCGCGAGGTCAGCTGCACGGCCGTCCCAGAACTGCACGAAATTGAACACTGCATTGAATGAGGTAGGTGCGTTCACGCCGCCGAGCTGTCCGCCGATACCGTCGGAATAGCGCTCGTTGTCAACTCCTCCAAGGGAGAGGTCGTGGCAGGAAGCGCAGGAGATGGTGCCGTCGCCGGAAAGCCTGGTGTCGTGGTAGAGCTCTTTACCGAGGGCTGCCTTTGCAGGGTCATGAGGCACTGCATCAGGAATCGGACGGATGGTCTCGTTGACAAATGCCTCTGCTGCAAGCGGGTTCGGATAGAACTCGGCGCGCTGCTGCCTGACGGCTTCCAGGGCGATGCCCCTCTTGACCTTGGTCAGTGAGGAGCCCCAATGGATAAGGTAATACTGTACCAGAGGCATGGTGCCGTCGATTACAGCTTTCTCGATTTTTGCGAGATCGACTTCGGAAGGTGCCGTGCCGTCGGTGAGGGCTGCAATGACCGGTTCGATGTCAAATGCCCTGCATCCTTCCTCGATGTCTTTGGCAATCAAGGTTTTTGCAATAGGCCAGTTGGCATAGAACGGCATGTGCGGCTCGCTCGAATGGCAGTCCACGCAGCCTCCGTCAGCAATAATCTCGAGCATCTGCCCGCTTGTGGCCAGCGACTGGTCCGGGGCGGTGTTCACAGCCCTGTAGGTAATGGCCAGAACGACCACAACAGCTGCAAGGCCGATGAGAATTTTTGATGAGGTTTTCATAATGCTATGGAATTAAAAAGTGTTTTCAGTTTTCATCTTGCCGGAGCCTCCGAATATGTGTGCTGGCTTTCGGCGGCCGAAGGCAGGTAATTGACTCCCCACCAGCACATCTGCAGACCTATGAAGCCGACGATGAGTATGGTGTAGAGGGTTTTGGTGCATTTCGGTCTGGTGATGCGCAGATGGATGTAGATCAGGTAGATGCACCAGGTGACTGCTGCCCAGGTCTCCTTCGGGTCCCAGTCCCAGTAGGTGCCCCACGCCTGCTTTGCCCAGAGCGAGCCGCTGAGCATCCCGAGCGAGAGGAAGGCCGTGCCGAGATAGACCAGAGTGTCTGCGCTCGGGAGGTATGAGTCAGTCTTTTTTACAAGACCCGCGCATCCGATGAGGAAGGCGCATCCCAGCAGCGAGTACGAGAAGATATAGACTGAGACGTGCGGGATGAACCACAGGCTCTGCAGGGCCGGGGCGAGGGATTCGTCGTGAATCTCCGGCCTGAGGATGTTCAGAACCATAAACACGGTGGCGACAACGAGCGAGAACGAAGGGATCCACTTGTAGCCCCACCTGAGATATGTCAGCAGCGCCGACAGCATCATGAAGAACGAATACCAGAGCCTTGTTTCGCCCATTGTGCGCATAGGCGGACGGCCGAGGCTTGTCCAGAGTCCGCAGATGAATGCCGCAAGGACTGCCGTGCCTGCCGTCAGGAGACCGGCGGCAGCCCTTCGCCTGCCCGTCAGGGCAAAAATGCTTCCTGCAAGAAACAGCGCGATCGATGCGGCTGCAAATATCCGGAAAATGTTCCAGCTCATATCCTCTCCTCCTTTTCCTTATGTGGGGAAACGCCCTGGGCAAAGAGCAGGACCGCTCCGAGCATCATCATCACTATGCCGAGCCAGATGACTGATTTCCAAGGCTGATGGACTGTCTCCACTATGCAGTAGGCCGGTTCCGGGCGGCTCCTGTCGTAGTCCACGAGATACACGTCGTCGAAGACGGTCCTTGCATATGGATGGTTAACCTTTATAGTGACGTCGCGCCCGTCAATGCGCAGGCGGGCCTCATAGTCCGACGGCATCCCGTTGGGGCTGTATTCGGCCTTGAACGATGTCATAGTCATCCCGCTCCCGGTGTCTGCCCTGTAAACTGCCACCGCCTCCGAACTTTCGTCCGGGCTCCCGAGCATCATCCCGGAGAGGGCAAGGGCGAGCCCCGCGTGGTTGAGGAAGAAGCGCAGGCGGAATTTGCGTGTCAGAAGGACTGCGATGAGGTTGGCGATGAGCCACAGCAAAATGTCCACGAACCACCAGGTGGCCTTGATGTTGCGCAGCCCTGCAAACGAGTCCTCCGGGCGCTGGGTGACAAGTCCGAGTATGACGCATGCAAGGGCAAGGGTCGAAAGCATGAGAATGGACGTCCTGCCGCTTGCAAGCCACCGCGCGAATGCCAGGGAAGGCTTTTCCCTGTAGAGGACGGCAAGGGCGCAGGCAAGTGCGGCGAGGATGGCGGCATTGACCGGAAATGCAAAGAAATCGGCGGGGATGTCCCCCAGCGAAATCTGTAGGACAATGGCCGCGGCAAGAATAATCAGATATAGCCCGTCAAGTTTTTTCATAAAAGCAAAAATACAAAAAATCGGCAATCTTTATATCGGAATTCAAAATTGAAAAGTTAAAAATCGTATGAAAATGCAAAAAAAATGTCGGGGGGGGTATAATTGAAATTAATGCATATATTTGTGAAAACATCTTACCAACCGATATGAAACGCATTTTTGCAGCCATTTTTTCCATTTTTCTGGCCATTTCCGCCAAAGCCCAGATCGTAATCGACATGACGCAGTACAACAATACTGTCAATACCGACGTGACATTTACGGTCAGGAAGGCCGGGACAAAGGAAGGAATCCCCTATGCATCTGCATACATCATCCCCGTAAAGGATACGATAGTGACTCATTTCGCCCTCTCCGACAAGGACGGGTTCGTGACCTTGTCAGACGTGCCCCAGGGCAAGGTGGAGCTCAATGTGGAGATGCTCGGCTACAAGCCTTTCCGCAAGGAATACAGCATCAATGGCTGGGAGATGAGCCTCGGAACTGTCTTTCTTGAGGAGGATGCCGAATTTCTCGATGCGGCGCGTGTGACCGCAACCGTTGATCCCATTACAATCGACAAGGATACCCTCATCTACAATGCCGCCGCCTTCCGTGTGGGGGAGAGCGCGATGCTCGAGGACCTCATAAAGATGATGCCCGGTATGGCCATCGATGACGACGGCAATGTGACCGTGAACGGCGAGAAGGTGGACAAGATCACGGTCGGAGGAAAGACTTTCTTCTTCGACGACCCTACAATGACGCTCAAGAATCTCCCGGCGAAATTTGTGGACAAAATCAAGGTGATGGACAAGAACTCCCATGAGGCTGAGATGTCGGGCGTCGTGTCGCAGAGCGACAGGGAAAAGGTGATGGACGTGCAGCTCAAGGAGGAGTACAGGCAGGGCACTTTCGGCAATATGAAGGCTCTTGCCGGAGCCTCCCTCTCCGGAGAGGACGCCGATGTGCTCAGGGAAAATCCCGGCCTGCTCTATAGCGGAAGCGCGCTTGTGGCGTCATACAACGAGCAGGACCAGCTCACGGTCCTGGGCAGCGGCAAAAATGCCGAGATCCCCGGAGAACGCGGCGCGATGATGATGATTCTGGACGATGACGAGGTGGATGTGATGGCAGGCAAGAGCGGCATCACCACTTCAGCACAGGCAGGCGCCAACTACAACACTTCGAGAATCAAGGGCATATCCACCAATGTCAGCGCAAGCTATTCTTATTCGTCCAAGGATTCGAAGCAGCGCACTGCGCGCACTTCCTTCCTCGAGGGCGGCAATCTTGATACGGGCAGCGACTTCGAAGGCGTGGCAAGGGACAACAGGGTGGTTGTCAATGCCTCCATGGAAAAGTACGGCGGAAAGCTGGAGTTTACCGTGCGGCCGTCGTTCACATATACCGACGGGACACGCGATTCGCAGACTGCCTCCTCTACCTCCGGCCCGTCCGGGCTTGTAAATGAAGGACTTTCCTCGATGTCCCTCAGGTCAAAGAAGGCCAGGTTCAACACCAATCTCTATTTCGGGCTCAGGGACCTCGGCAAAAAGGGAAGGAACATCTTCGCCTCCGGCTATTTCTCGACCACTTCCGGCAAGGGAAGCAGCACAGAGATTTCCCGTACGGATTTCGCTTCGGAAGGTCTTACGGATATGCGCAATCTCTTTTATGACAGGAATACCGGTACTTTCAACGGCACCGGCCGCATCTCATACACGGAGCCATTCTCCGAAAAGCTCTCGCTCAATGCCACGGCCATAGCCTATCTCGACACATATACCTCCGACAAGGATGCCTTCAACGGCGAAGACGGCTCGGCAAATACCTATTATTCGACATATTCAAAGCGTAAGGGCAACCGTTATGCCGAGAATCTCAAGCTGCAGTATTCGTTTGATGACGACAACCGCATACTCATCGGCCTCTCTACCTATCAGACTCAGAATGTGACCGAATCCGAGTCTTTCGGTGCAAGGAGCAAGGTCGGGGAAGGGGATTGGACAGGCAACTGGGCGCCAAGCATCGAGATCAATCTGTCAAAGGACAATGTCTGGGGCTATGTCTCATATGAGGGGCAGACCTCGGTCCCTTCGGGAGAAAGCGTGATCCCTGCAATCAACATTTCCAATCCCCTGATGATTACTGCCGGCAACATCTATCTGCGCCCTTCTTTCTCGCACAGCTTTAACGGACAGGTGTCCTACAGGCTGCCGAAGAAAGGTCTTTCCGCTTTTGTGGAAGGCTACGGCACCATCTACACCAACAGCGTCGTCCCGGCGAGCTGGTATGATTCGGACGGTGTGCGCTATTCGGTCAATGTAAATGCCAAAAAACCGGTATCCAATCTTTCCGGCTATTTCTCGTTCAATTCCCCTATAGGCTCCGAAAGGCTTTTCAATGTGTCGTTCGATTTCAATTTTATGAGATGGGAGGGCGTGAGCTATCAGGCCGCGGGAAGGCTCGACGGTCTTGACAAGGACAATTTCAGCTATTCGGACATGATGGACTGGTTCTGGGGCGATGTGAGCGGAGACCGTTTCTACAGCGGCGAAAGCGGTTTCAGCGAGAGCAAGACCATAAGCAATGTTTACAATCTGTACCTTGCCCTGTCGTTCAGGAAGGGTGGATTCTATGCCAGTGCCAACTGCTCGGTTTCCAATCGCGTTGACACATACAGCCTCGACCCGACGGCGGATATGGACACCTGGGACATTTTCCCCAAGCTCAGGGCCGGTTACACCACCGGGAACGGCTATGATTTCTCGCTGGACGGGATGTACCGCATC
>CAMBMK010000034.1 GCA_945868745.1 uncultured Bacteroidales bacterium | reverse complement strand
CAAGACATTCTCCACGCCTCACGGCGGCGGCGGTCCAGGTTCAGGCCCTGTCGGTGTGGCAGAGCACCTCGTACCGTTCCTCCACAGGATCAAAGTATCCGGCTTCAACGGCAACTTCGGCATCATTCTCCGTGCCTATGCATACATCCTCATGCTCGGCAAGCAGAACCTTCTCAATGCCGGCAAGTTCGCCACCCTTTCCGCAAACTACATCAAAGAATGCCTCAAGGACAGCTACAAGCTTCCTATCGAGAGCGTCTGCAAGCATGAGTTTGTATTTGACGGACTCATCAATGACGGTTCGCAGAACGGTGAAGGCGGAGCAACCACCCTCGATGTGGCCAAGAGGCTTCTCGACTACGGATTCCACGCACCTACGATTTACTTCCCGCTCCTGTTCCACCAGGCCCTCATGATCGAGCCTACCGAGACGGAGTCGAAGGAGACAATCGACGCATTCATCGACGTGATGCACAAGATTGCCGCAGAAGCTGCCGAGAATCCGCAGTATCTCAAGGATGCACCTCACAATACACCTATCCGCCGTCCGGACGACACCAAGGCTGCACGCCAGCCGATCCTCAAGTATTCGGATGCGAAATAGTCAATTGCAAGAGCAATGAGAATAATCATCATAGGAGCAGGACCCGGCGGTTATGAGACCGCCGTGGTCGCTGCCAAAAAAGGTGCGGAGGTCGTGATAATCTCCGACGGACCTGTCGGCGGTACCTGCCTCAACGAGGGCTGTATCCCTACCAAGTCATTCTGCCGCAATGCAGAAGTGCTCGAGGACCTTGCCAAGGGTTCCGTTTTCGGAGTGGAGGATCTCTCCTACAGGTTTGATTTCTCCAAAGTCATTTCCCGCAAGGAGGAGGTCATCGGCCAGCTCCGCAAGGGAGTGGAAGGCCTTATGGGCGGAAAGGGCATCACCCTCGTCTATGGAAAGGCTTCCTTCAAGGACCAGCACACCGTTGTCGTGGACGGGACCGAATATGAGGGCGACTATATCATCATAGCCACCGGCTCATATTCAGCATCCCTTCCGATTCCGGGCGCAGACCTTCCGGGTGTCATCACCTCGCGCGAAATCCTCAATATCGAGGCCGTTCCGCAGCGTCTCTGCGTCATCGGAGCAGGCGTCATCGGCCTTGAGTTCGCTTCCATCTTCAAGAGCTTCGGCTCCGAGGTGAGCGTTGTCGAGTATTGCAAGGACATCCTTCCGCGTTTCGACACCGACCTTGCCAAGAGGCTCAAGCAGTCGCTTTCACGCCGCGGCATCTCCATCGATACCGGCGCGCAGGTGCAGAGCATCACAAAGGAAGGGGATACTCTCAAGGTCAACTACCTCAAGAAGGACAAGGAGTTCAGCGTAGAGGCTGACAAGGTGCTCATGGCAGTGGGCCGCAGGGCCAACGTGGGCTCTCTCAATCTCGCTGATGCCGGCATCGAGTTCACCCCGAGGGGCATCGTGGTTGACAGCCAGATGCGTACCAATGTGCCTCATATCTATGCTGTCGGAGACTGCGTGGGAGGCATCATGCTTGCGCACGTGGCTACCTTCCAGGGCTTCAAGGCACTTGCGTCCATCTTCGGCGAACCTTGCAACATCGACCTTTCAATTGTCCCGGCTGCCGTATTCACCAATCCTGAAGCGGCCACTGTCGGACTCACCGAGGACGAGTGCAAGGACAAGGGTATGAAGATCAAATGCTACAAGTCCTTCTACCGTGCAAACGGCAAGGCCCTGAGCATGGACGAGCCTGACGGATACTGCAAGATCGTGGTATCGGAGGAAGAGGATTCATTCGGAAAGATCCTGGGCTGCCACCTTTTCGGCGCCCACTCCGCGGACATCGTCCAGGAGGCTGCCGCCCTCATGACAAAGGGTACAACCCTCCAGGAGCTGCGTGAGATCATCCACGCCCATCCTACCCTTTCCGAGGTGTTCCAGAACGCTGCACACAGTTAGGGTTTTCCTTGACACTGATTATAAAAATGCTGGCCATCAAGTCCCCGCGGGCTTCCGGCCAGCTTTTTTATTGTCCTGGTATGGAGGACTGCCTACTCCACCCTGTAGGGAGCGACTTCTCCGGAGTCAATCATTTTGCGCAGAATTTCCATTATCTCCTTCGGTGCCGTAGCCGCGTCCGGGGCAAAATGCCTCCTTATGTCATCCAGGGTATAATCCCCGTTTCCGGATAGGATGAAGGCCTTTATCTCACGCCCGAGCTCCTCCTGCCTGTTGCCCGGTTTCTTTGGAGCCACGGCTCCGCTGCGGCACAGGTCGCATTTTCCGCAGGGGGCGGACTCCTCCTGTCCGAAATACCTGAGCAGATATGACTGGCGGCATTCACCGGTCCCGGTCACATAGCCGCGCATCGCATCCGTGCGCTTGCGGTAGGATTCTGCAAGCAGGGCGTATCTCCGGGGCGACAGCGCCACATTGCCGGGGCGCAGCCTCGAATGGTGCAGGAACAGCATTTCGGACCTTACCGCCGGGATATAGACAATAAGATGGTGGACAGCAAGGTCATAGAGCAGCATCCTCAGGTGCGGAACGCTTACCCCGATTTTCCCCGCAAAGTATTCTTCGTCGATCTGGACGGGGTAGGAGAACACGCCCTCGCATTTTCTCATCATAATGTCAAGGAGCTGGACATCAAGCGGGTCCGGAAGGTCCAGTCCGTAGAGCGTCTCCCTCTGCACGGCAATCTTTACCCTCGTCTTCACTTCCACCTCTTCCGAATAGGTCCAGTGGTCCTCCCTTTCGAGATATTTCATTGCATAATAGACCTTCTGCCTTTCAAGGGAAAAGTGGCGGCAGAACTCTGCCAGGTCAAATTTGAGCTGCCTGCCTTCGCCCTGGTCGTAGGGGACGCCGAGGAAGGCGTGGACCTTGTGGTAGATGTCCTCCACGTATTCAAGCGGCGGGAATGAAAGCTTTTCGAGCATCGACAGGCGCGTGAGGTCGTTGCCGTTCCAGAGGAGCACTGCAAATGAAGGCTTGCCGTCCCTTCCCGCGCGACCCGCTTCCTGGAAATATGCCTCCGGGGAATCCGGCAGGTCGGCATGGACCACAAAGCGTACGTCGGGCTTGTCGATGCCCATCCCGAAGGCATTGGTGCACACCATCACCCTCACTTCGGAGCGTTTCCACTGCTCCTGCCGTTCGGCCCTTGTCTCATGGCCGAGGCCGGCGTGGTAGAACGAGGCCGATATGCCATTGGAAATAAGCAGGGAGGCGATTTCCTGGGTTTTTGCGCGGCTGCGCACGTACACGATGCCGCTGCCCTGCACCCCGCGGCAGATTGACAGCAGCTGTCCAGCCTTGTCGGCCGTTTTCCTTACGATGTAGCTCAGGTTGGGGCGCTCGAAACCCGATTTGAGCACCAGTTTCTCCCTGAAGCAGAGCCGCTCCATAATGTCGTCTGCAACTGCCGGGGTGGCCGTGGCAGTGAGCGCAATCACCGGTGCATCAACACTCTTGCGCATCTCCCCGATGCGGAGATAGTCCGGCCTGAAATCATAGCCCCATTGGGAAATGCAGTGGGCCTCGTCAACTACAATGCAGCTGATGTCCATCTGGGGGAGCCATGCCTGAAAAAGCCTTGTGGAAAGCCTTTCCGGAGAGACGTAGAGAAACTTGAAGTCCCCGTAGGCGGCATTGTTGAGGGCCAGCTCAGTTTCCCTGCGGTCCATCCCCGAATGGATTGCGAGCGCCTTGACCCCGCGGTCGCGCAGGTTCTGCACCTGGTCCTTCATCAGGGCTATCAGGGGAGTGACGACTATTGCAAGGCCTTCCTTCATCAGTGCCGGCACCTGGAAGCAGACGGATTTTCCCCCTCCCGTGGGCAGGATGGCGAGCACGTCACGCCCCTTCACGGCCGCATCTATGATTTCTCCCTGAAGCGGCCGGAACGAGGAATAACCCCAGTATGTGCGCAATATTTCGAGTGCCTCCAAACCTAAATCAATTTACATCCGGGCAATTCTTCCGGTGGTGCGGAATTTGTTGTAAAACAAGGGGCGAAAAAGCTGAAAAATGCATTCGCCATTACAAAAATAACAAAATAATCAGTAAATTTGCGAGGATGAATCATACGATTTGTCCGCATCTGTAAAAGAACAGTTATAACATAAAAAATTATTTCATATCATGCCAAAAATGGATTTAAGCAAGTACGGTATCAGGGGCGCCAAGGAAGTGCTCTACAACCCTTCTTATGAAGTCCTCTTCAACGAGGAGACCACTCCGGGTCTCGAGGGTTTCGACAGGGGACAGGTTACCGAACTCGGCGCAATCAACGTTATGACCGGCGTTTACACAGGCCGTTCACCTAAAGACAAATTCATCGTTTACGACCAGACCACCAAAGAGGGCGCTCCGGGCGAAATCTGGTGGACCACTCCTGAGTATCCGAACGACAACCACAAGGCTTCCGAAAAGACCTGGAATGTCTGCAAGAAGCTCGCCCAGAAGCAGCTCAGCGGCAAGAAGCTCTATGTTGTCGACGGTTTCTGCGGTACCCACAAAGATACCCGCATGAAGGTCCGCTTCATCATGGAAGTTGCATGGCAGGCTCACTTCGTGACCAATATGTTCATCCGTCCGAAGAACCAGGAAGAGTTTGACCAGGAGCCTGATTTCGTTGTTTACAACGCATCCAAGGCAAAGGTTGAGAACTACAAGGAGCTCGGCCTCAACTCCGAGACCGCTGTCCTCTTCAATGTGACCAGCCGCGAGCAGGTCATCCTCAACACCTGGTACGGCGGTGAGATGAAGAAGGGTATGTTCTCAATGATGAACTACTACCTTCCACTCAAGGGCATCGCTTCAATGCACTGCTCTGCCAACACCGATATGAACGGCGAGAACACCGCCATCTTCTTCGGTCTTTCAGGCACCGGCAAGACCACCCTTTCCACCGACCCTAAGCGTCTGCTTATCGGTGACGACGAGCACGGCTGGGACAACAAGGGCGTCTTCAACTTCGAGGGCGGCTGCTATGCAAAGGTCATCAAGCTCGACAAGGAGTCTGAGCCTGATATCTACAACGCAATCCGCCGCGACGCTCTCCTTGAGAACGTTACCGTGGATGCCAACGGCGTAATCGACTTCAACGACAAGAGCGTTACCGAGAACACCCGCGTATCATATCCGATCTATCACATCAACAATATCGTACGTCCTGAGTCACAGGGCCCGGCTGCAAAGCAGGTCATCTTCCTCTCTGCAGATGCCTTCGGAGTTCTTCCTCCAGTCAGCATCCTCACCCCTGAGCAGACCCAGTACTACTTCCTCTCCGGATTTACCGCAAAACTTGCAGGTACTGAGCGCGGCATCACCGAGCCTACCCCTACCTTCTCTGCTTGCTTCGGACAGGCATTCCTCGAGCTTCACCCTACAAAGTATGCCCAGGAGCTTGTCAAGAAGATGAAGAAGAGCGGTGCAAAGGCTTACCTCGTAAATACCGGCTGGAACGGAACAGGCAAGCGTATCTCCATCCGCGACACCCGCGGCATCATCGACGCCATCCTCGACCACTCCATCGACTCCGCTCCTACCAAGCAGATCCCTTACTTCAACTTCACCGTGCCTACACAGCTCAATGGAGTTGACACCAACATCCTCGACCCTCGCGACACCTACTCTGATGCCGCCCAGTGGGAGGAGAAGGCAAAGGATCTCGCTGCAAGGTTCATCAAGAACTTCAAGAAATACGAGTCCAACAAGGCCGGCAAGGCTCTCGTAAAGGCCGGTCCTCAGCTCTAATAATCAGCATTTCAAGGAGGGTGACAGCAATGTCGCCCTCCTTTTTTATGCATATCAGTGACTGAGGTCTTCCGGCAGCATTCGGCACAGTTGCGGCAAAACAATTCAAAGCCAAAACGGATGACAGGGTTGAGATATCCCCGAAAGAATCACTATCTTTGTAAGTTCTAAATGAATAGTTATGGCAGACAGCAATTTCATAGACTACGTAAGGATCTTCTGTGCATCGGGGCACGGAGGGGCGGGCTCGAGCCATCTCCACAGGGCGAAATACATCCCCAAGGGCGGTCCTGACGGCGGCGACGGCGGCAGGGGAGGACACATCATCCTCAGGGCCAACCCGCAGTTCTGGACACTCATCCACCTGAAATACCGCAAGGTGGTCAGGGCCGAAAACGGGGCACCGGGCGGCGCCGCGCTATGCAAGGGCAAACAGGGAGAAGACATCATACTCGACGTGCCTGTGGGCACTGTCGTAAAGGATGGGGACACCGGGGAGGAACTTTTCGAAATGGTCACTCCGGGGCAGGAGAAAATCCTCTGTACGGGCGGCCGCGGCGGTCTCGGCAACAACAACTTCAAATCCGCCACCAACCAGACTCCGCGCTATGCCCAGCCGGGCGAAGAGGGCACGGAAGGATGGTTCATCCTCGAGCTGAAAGTCCTTGCAGACGTGGGACTTGTGGGCTTCCCGAATGCGGGCAAATCCACCTTCCTCGCGTCCGTGACATCCGCCAAGCCGAAAATAGCCAACTACCCGTTTACAACCCTCGAACCGAACCTCGGCATAGTCAAATACTATGATGACAAGTCCTTTGTCATAGCCGACATCCCGGGCATCATCGAAGGGGCAAGCGAAGGAAAGGGCATCGGACTGCGCTTCCTGCGCCACATCGAACGCAACTCCGTCCTCCTGTTTATGGTATCGGCCGAGGAGGAAAGCATCCTTGACAGCTACAGGACACTGCTCTCCGAGCTGAAGAAATACAATCCGGAACTCCTTGCAAAACAGAGGGTTCTCGCAGTGACCAAATGCGACCTCATCGATGACCGTAGGCGCAGCGAAATCAAGAGACACCTTCCGAGAAAAATCCCTTGCTTCATGATTTCATCTGTAGTCGGCGAGGGCCTTTCCGAGCTCAAGGACGGCCTCTGGGAAGCCCTCAATGCGGAAATCTGAACTCAAACGGTATGATTGACCTTGATACACTTGACCAGTTGCTGACCCTTCAGATCAACGGTATCCACAGCCGCCTTGCCGACCAGCTGTGGTATTTCATGTCCGACAAGACAGTGTGGATTCCGCTGTATGTCATATTGGTCATATTCCTTTTCTGGAGGCTTGGCTGGAAGAGGGCACTGATAGTGCTATGCGCGGTCGGACTCACCTTTGCCGCCTGCGATATGACCTCCACAACGGTCAAGAATTTTGTGGAACGCCTTCGCCCATGCTACAATGCCGAAATGGTCAGCGGAGGCCTGCGGATGCTAGAAGGAAGGGGAGGCAAATTCGGCTTCTTCTCTGCCCATGCCGCCAACGCCTTCGGATGCTTCGTATGTCTCTATATCGGATTGAGGGCAGACAAACGGCTGAAATACAGGCTGTTCTTTGTGCTGGGCCTGCTGTGGGCAATGGGTGTAGCCGTGAGCCGGGTCTTTGTAGGAAAGCACTATCTCGGAGACGTGGTGGTGGGAATACTGGTCGGTACGGTCCTCTCGCTGGTCTTTGCATCCATCGCAAGACTCATAATGACGCGTTTCCCCGACATCCGGGCCGAAGAACCCGCATAAAAAATCATAGTAAAGAGTAAAAAAAGAGGGTGACAGAAGTAATTCCGTCACCCTGCCAAAGTCAATCATGCGGCCTGAAGGCCTGGACTCTAATACTTGTCCATTACGCTGAAAATCGACTCGCGCACACCGTCGATGGTGCCTGTACCGTCGATTTCCACATACTTTCCTGCCTTTGTGTAATACTCGATGAGCGGTTCGGTCTTTTCGTGATAGGTCTCGATCCTGTGGCGGATGACATCCTCCCTGGCATCGTCAGCCCTTCCTTCGATGGCAGCGCGATGCTTGATCCTCTCCATGATCATCGAATCAGGAATCATGATCGAAACGACTGCGGTCACACTCTCTCCGCGCTTTGCAACCATTGCGTCAAGAGCCTCTGCCTGCTTTGCAGTGCGCGGGAAACCGTCGAGAAGGAAGCCGTCCACATCCTTTACGGAATTGAACTTGTTCTCGATCATACCCTCCACAATCTCGTCCGGGACAAGGCTTCCTGCCTCAACAAGAGCCTTTGCCTGCACTCCGAGAGGGGTACCTGCAGCCATCTCGCCACGGAGAAGCTCGCCTGTGGAAAGGTGGCAAAGATTGTACTTTTCTACCATTGCCGATGCCTGGGTGCCCTTGCCGGCTCCCGGAGGCCCGAAAAGAATATAATACTTCATTTTACTGTTATAAATTACTGTTCGTCAAGAATATAAATGTCTTTCAGATTGCGTCCCAGCTCATTGTAGTCAAGACCGAAACCGACTATGAACCTGTTGGGAATCTCCATCGCCACATAGTCAAGGACCTCTTTGCCCTTATAGACATCCGGCTTGAGGAGCATGGTGCACACTTTTGACTCCACTGCGCCCTTCTCCGCGAGAATCCTCTTGAGCTCGCTGATGGTGCCTCCCGTATCCACAATGTCCTCGACAATGATGACCCTTCTGCCGGCAACGTCCCCGGTCATGCCCATCACCTGCTTCACCGTGCCCGTGGATGAGGTGCCGCTGTAGGATGAGACCTTGATGGACACTAGTTCCAGGGGAAATGTGAGGCGCTCCATCAGCTCGGCCGTAAACATGATGGAGCCGTTGAGAACGCAAAGCAGAACAGGGACATCTTCAGAATTGCCGTAGTCGGCATTGAGACGGTCAGCCACCCTGCCGATGGCCTCAGAAATCTGTCCGTAGGGGATGAAAGTCCTGAATGTCTTGTCAAAAAGCGTGACCTTGTCCATAATTATCTGTCCTCTACTGTGTAGTAATCGATGATCGTGCGGATGGCCCTCTCGCATACAGGGCAGAAGACCGGATACTCGTTGATCTTCATGCGGCACTCAGGATAAGGCCTGTAGGCACCCTCGCTCATATAGCCCGCACCCTCGTAGAGACCTACCTTGAAGTCTGCCTTGGTGTAGTCCATCTTGCGGGTGTCGCGTCCTGCAGCCCTCTCCGCAGCCTGGTCAGCCTTGGTCACGATGCCGTCAATCTCCATCATATCCTTCCACTTGGAATCGAAATCCACAAGGGTGGTGATGTTCGGCTCCCACGGCTCCACAACATTGTTGTAGGTCTGCACAAACTCGTCGTCATAGAAATACTCGTCTGCGAGGCCGGCGAAGCTGTGGCCGAACTCGTGGACAATCACAGGCTTCGAAAGACTGTTGCGGGTAGAGGAGAGCATGTAGGAGTTGAATACTCCTCCTCCGCCATAAGTCTCGGTGTTGCAGAGGATTATGATATGCTCGTAAGGGACCGATGAGAGTACGTCGTGAAGCTTGAAAAGATTGAGGGTGGTCAGATACCTCTCCATATAGAAGGTATCATAGTGCGAGCCGAGAACGGTATTCTTCCACGCATGGTCGTGAGGGACGCTCGTGCCGCTTTCAAGTGACGGTGCGGCCACGGCCACAAAATTGAAACGGTCCTTCATCGACTTGAAAGGCTCGTGGGAAAGGATGCTCTCCATTGCCATCTTAGCCTCGCTGAAGAAAAGCTCGGCCTCCTCGGCGCGGTAGCCCTCGGCAACGAAAGCGATGTCGATGCAGTCCTCGCTTGCTCCGGACTTGAGAAGATACCTTGACGGATAAGCCTCCTCTACAGGCGAGATGAGGATGTCAGCCGGGTCCACATCGTGGGTAATCGAGGCGACAACCTTGTTGTAATTGTCTGTAAGCTCAACGGTTACTGTAGCCGGGGCATCAGGCATGGGCACAAGGAACACATTCTCGAAGGACTTGCGCACCCTGGTAGCCTCCTCTTCGTTCTGCCACTCCTGGAAAAGGGTGGAGAAGGAATTGACATAGAGGAGCTTGCCGGTAGCCTTGTCGTTGAGGCGTATCTGGCCGTTTCCCCTCAGGAGAAGCTTGTCCATATTGACGCTCCTTCCGAACCATCCGTCGATGGAATGCATCCTTGCAAGAGAAATCTCCGCAGTCTTGTCAGTGCCTGAAAAAATGTAGTCAAGACGCAGTGTCTTGTCATAGCTCCCGGCGAAAGCACATGCGCACAGAGCCAGCGCAGTAATGGTTGATAAAATCCGTTTCATATGAAAAAGTGGTGAATTTTTCCAAAAAAGTATATTAATTCATCCTGCGAATATAGCAATTATTTTCACATTTGCGATGATTTCATTTTCTTTGCACCCGCTTTTCTGAAATGATGGGAAAGCACCTATTTTAACAATATGTTAAAAAAAGTATCAAGTGTAATGATTCTTGCAGCCGTATGTGCAAGTGCTGCGGGAAATGCAATCCGGAACAGTGAAAAATCGGAAATGAGTCCGGATTCAGTCTATGTCCTCGAATCAGTGTCCGTGACCGGAAGCCGTGTGCCGATGGACCTCGGCACGTCGGCGAGGATTGTAACGGTGCTCGACAGCGTAAGGATAGCCTCGATGCCGGCACAGACGGTCAATGACATCCTTAAATTTGCCGCGGGGGTCGATGTGAGGCAGAGGGGTACAATGGGCGTACAGACCGACATCAGCGTGCGCGGAGGCACCTTCGACCAGATAGCTGTGTTGGTCAACGGCATCAATGTCAGCGACCCGCAAACAGGCCACAATGCGGCCGACTTCCCGGTGGACATGGCTGACATAGAGCGCATTGAGATTCTCGAGGGCCCGGCCTCACGCATCTACGGCACATCCTCCCTTGTAGGCGCAATCAATATCGTGACAAAGCCCGGAAAGGGCAGGGGAGCCTCCCTTCACGCCGAGACCGGCTCATACGGCTATTTCAACGGCGGAGCATCCCTGAGCTTCGGCAAGGGCAGGTGGAACAACCGCATATCCGGAAGCTGGTCGCGCTCGGACGGCTACAGCCGCAGCGACAAAAGAAACCTCAATGCCGATTTCGATATGCTCAAGGCCTTTTTCCGGGGCTCATACACGGGGGATGACGCCGATGTAAGCTACCAGGCCGGCATAAGCCGCAAGGATTTCGGCTCCAACACCTTCTACAGCGCAAAATATGACGAGCAGTTTGAGCATACGCTAAAGTCCACAATGGCCCTGTCCGCCCAGACAAAGGGCGCCATCCATCTCAAGCCGTCGGTCTATTGGAACCACTCGCAGGACCGCTTCGAGCTTTTCCGCGGAGATGACTCCAAAGTGCCATTCAACTATCACAAAACCAATGTCATAGGTGTTGAGCTCAGCTCCTGGGTAGAGTCCTGCCTCGGAAAGACGGCCTTCAGCGCCGGAATGCGCAACGAAGACATAGTCAGCACCAATCTCGGCAATCCGCTGGCCAATCCCGACGGGAAATACGTGGTCGGACTCAACCGCACGCAGATAAGCTTCAACCTCGAGCACGACATCATCCTCCGCAATTTCACCCTGTCGGCGGGAGTGTCCGCAATCAGGAACACCGGCAATGAAGACGGCTTCGGCTTCTATCCCGGCATCGACGCAAGCTACAGGTTTGCAGGCAACTGGAAGGTCTATGCCTCCTACAATTCATCCTACCGGATGCCTACCTTCACCGAGCTATTCTATTCGGTGGGGGGCTACAAGGCAGACCAGCTCCTCAAGCCTGAGAAGATGCAGAGCATCGAAGGCGGACTGAAATACAGCGCCGGGGGAGTCAGCGCCGTCGCCACCATATATTATCACAGGGGGACTGACATGATAGACTGGGTAAAGGACAATCTCGAGGGCGAAGACGCTCCGTGGAAGTCCTGGAACCATTCGAAAATCAACAGTCTCGGTGAGGAATTCACCCTCCGTCTCGACCTGCCTGCAATGGTATCCGATCCGGATTTCTTCCTCCGCGCAATCAACGTCTCCTACAGCCATATCAATCAGGACAAGGAGCTCGACGGGCACATGGAAAGCATGTATGCCCTTGAGTATCTGAAAGACAAACTTGTGGCGCAGGTAGATTTCCATATCTGGAACCGCCTGTTCATGAATGTCTCGTACCGTTTCCAGGACAGGAACGGTTACGACCCCTACAGCCTTGTGGACAGCCGCATCTGCTGGAATGCCGAAGGCTGGTCGGCCTATATGGAGGCCAACAACATCCTCGACCACACCTATTATGATTTCGGCTACATCCCGCAGCCGGGTATCTGGTTCAAGGCCGGAGTGAGGTTTGAACTGGGCTGGTAGTCCCGGCAGAGGGCGCGGAATCAGAATTTTTTCGATTCCGTGCTCTTTACAAATTTCTTCTTTGAAGCGTCGCGTCCCTGGAGCAGGTAGCGTGTGCCGGTGATCCCTTCGGCCCGCCCTGCCGGGGATGCCGCCGTTTCAGACAGCTCCCCGATGCCTCCCGAGTTGCCGCAATTGATGATGAGGCCGATTTTAAGGTCATCGAAACGGGTGAGCATCTCATAGTCCCCGTTGCTGTCGCCGGCTGCGAGTATCGGTCCACGGCCGCCGTGATGAGGGGCGATCGAAGTCCTGATGCAGGTCACCTTCCCCTCCTTGAAAGTCGGCACCCACGCCGGGTCGTAGGCCGCGCGGATGATGCCGCTGCCCTTGAGCCTGATGCCATAGACATTGTCCTGCGGCACATTGAACCCGTATTTCGGGTTGCAGGCCACGGCCTCCACCACCTCTTTCATCGAGGCGCTGCAGATATAGACATCGATGCCGTTTTCCTGAAGCGTGCCGTAAAGGTCAGTCATCTCCGGGGCGATGCCGAGTCCGCGGATGATGCCGACTTCCACCCTGCCGGCTTCACCCATATCCGGGCTCACCCATATCTCGCGCGAGAGCCTCCTGCGTGACAGAGCATCGTCGGCCGCCTTTTCCGCGAGGGCGCGCACCTCGTCCTTTGTCATCCCGTTAAAAAGCTTCAGTATCCACAGGCATCCGGCCTCATAGCCCAGGGCGTCGCTGCCGGCGCTAAGCGCATAGGTCTTGGCGCGGAAATCGAGGAACTGCGGGGTCTTCCTGATCTGCTCAAGGCTCATTTCGGAGCCAGATATGTATTTGTCAAACAGGAAGATATAATCGTTGAGCACATCGGTAGCAAGCATGCGTGCCGATACCCCGTCGAGTCCCGCAACTGGAGCGTCGATGTCGGGGTAGAGGTCGGTAAGGGTGTTCCAGAGGGTCTCCGGGGCGATGCGCAGCTCCAGATGCTCCAGCTGGTAGATGAGCGTCGCGACCTCGATGTCGCCGATGATGGAGGTGTTGTCGAAATCGAAGACCGCATAGGGCCGCGGCCTGTCGCCGTAGCCTTCGGAGCGGTTGCCGTTCTCCCTGATCAGGGCCGAAAGGGCAGAGTAGTTGTATTTTTCCCAATTTCCCTTGTGCAGCGTCCCTTTTGAGCAGGATACCAGTGTCAATGCCATAGCGCAGATTATCAGACCTTTGTTTCTCATATACACAGAATGATTGTTGTCCGGCCCATTGTCTTTGCCCGCAATGCCCGGATTGTTGTGCGAAGATACGCATTTTGCCAAAATAACACTATCTTTGTCCCGCTCAAAACAAAAGACGCCATGGAACTCTACGAACACGCCGCGCCGGAGGTGATGACCGGCAAAAAGATACTCTTTCTCCACGGATTCGCTTCCAGCGGCCGCAACGGCTCCGTCAAGACTTTGCGCACGCTTCTCCCTCAGGCACAGATAATTGCGCCTGACCTTCCGGAACATCCCGCCGACGCCATGGCGATGCTCCGGAGCATTGTGGACAGCGACCGCCCCGACCTTGTCATCGGCACCTCGATGGGCGCAATGTACGCCGAGCAGCTGCACGGAACCGACCGCATCCTCGTCAACCCGGCATTCTGCCTCGCCGACACCATCCTGAAAAACAACGGACTCGGCCGCCAGGACTACCACAACCCGCGCGAGGACGGCCAGACGTCGTTCCTTGTGACCAAGGGCCTGCTCGAAGAATACCGCGAGTGCAGCGCAGAGTGCTTCAGCGAATGCGACGACGACCACGTGTGGGGCCTCTTCGGCACGCGCGACACCCTTGTGGATACCTTCGGGCTTTTCAGCAGCCACTACAGCCGCGCCCTCCGCTTTGACGGCGAACACTACATGAACGACCACGTCATCCTGCGCAGCGTGATGCCAGTCATCAGAAGGATAGACGATGCGCAGGAAGGAAAGGCACGGCGCACCCTCTTTGTGAGCATACTCGACACGCTCGCCGGCCCCGACGGACTCCCGGTGCAGGGCGCCGTCAATGCCTATATGCACCTTTCACAGTCATATGATACATATGTACTTGCATCGGCCCCGTACAACACCCCCGAGGCCTGGTCGGAGCCTGTCCGCTGGGCAGAAACCCACCTCGGCACCGTCGCCTGGGACAAAGTCGTGGTCTCCAACCGCAAGGACCTCATACTCGGCGACTACATAATCGACAGGCACACTGAAAGTTATCGCCTGCAGGACTCGATGGGTACGGTCATCGGCTACGGCTCCGACCCCTACAGGACCTGGGATGACATAGTCACCTTCTTCGACCGCCTGGCGGGGCAATAGGCCGGACATCAGGAGCCATTCGGCAGGCTTCTGCGTAACTTTTCTCCGCGCAGGCGAACCGGATGACGAAAAAAATCGTATATTTGTCGGGTTTTTGGAAACGGCCTGCAAATGGACGTTGCTTGGAAAGGTGCTCGAGTGGTTGAAGAGACTTGTCTCGAAAACAAGCAGGCGCGCAAGTGTCTCAAGGGTTCGAATCCCTTCCTTTCCGCCACAGTTTGAAACCACATACATTATTCTATGACACATCCAGATGCTGCCCGTTGCCTGCTTTGCAAAAAAGCAAGGTGTTCGGACAATTGTGCTGTACATACAGACATCCCTACGATGATGCGGCTCTATCGTGAGGGAAAAATCGAAGAAGCCGCAAAAATGCTGTTCGACAACAACCCGCTCAGCGGCATCACCTGCCAGGTATGCGACTGGAACAGAATGTGTTTCGGCCATTGCGTGCTCAACGTCAAGAAAGCCCCTGTCCACTGGTACCAGATCGAGCAGGAAATCTCGATGGAATATCTCCGCCACGTGGAAATCGAGGTCGGCCCTTCCAACGGCAAGAGCGTCGGCATCATCGGAGCCGGTCCTGCCGGCATCGCAGCCGCCATTTTCCTCAGGAGGAGGGGATTTGAAGTGACTGTCTATGACAAGCACCGCCAGATCGGGGGAGTGCTCCGCTACGGTATCCCGGAGTTCCGTCTCGACGACGATTTCATCACCTGCTACGAACGCATATTCTCCAAGGCCGGCATCCATTTCAGACCAAAGGTCAAGATAGGAAAGGTGATGACGGTCAATCAGATACGCAACGCCCACGATGCAGTCCTCCTCGCTGCCGGAGCCGACAAGCCGCGCCGCCTGAGGATCCCGGGCGAAGACAATCCGCACGTGATTCCTGCCCTTTCATACCTTGACGAGCCGGGCTACTATGAGCTTGGCAAGAAGGTCGTGGTAGTGGGCGGAGGCAATGTCGCCATGGACGCCTGCCGCACTGCAGTCAGGGCAGGTCACGACACATACCTGATGTACCGCAAGGACTTCGAGAATATGCCCGCCAACACCGGCGAGGTCAACGAGGCAAAGAAGGACGGAGTGAAATTCATGACCCTCCAGACGCCTATAGAGATCAAAGTTGTTGACGGAAAGAACATTGCAGTCATCCGCGACTGCCAGACGGTCTTCAATCCGGACGGCACCATTGCCACTAAGATTCTCGAGGGCACGGAGCACGATTTCGAGTTTGACGATATGGTGCTTGCAGTCAGCGAGACCGTGGATTTCTCCATTTTCGGGGAGAACCCTCCGGAGCTCGACTCCAAAGGATGGCCGGTTGTCAACGGCGTCCAGCAGACATCCTTCCCTGACCTCTTCCTCGCGGGAGACTTCCTCCTCGGCCCGAAAACCGTCGTACAGGCAGTCCAGAGCGCCAAGGTCGCCTGCCAGGGAATACTCGAGTATTTGAAATAGATGAATGCCGCGCTCCTGATACCCATCGGGAGCGCGGTTTTTTGACTCCACGGAATGCCGGTTATAAATTGGAACAATTCAATATAGCAACCGGCCGGACAGGTCATATCGGTTCATATTGATAATTAAAACGTTAAAAACACTGAAAAATACAAAATTTTACCCCCCCCGAGGCAAAAACTACTTCAAAAATTCTTGCAATTACAATGCAATTATTCTAACTTTGCAAGTTAGGAATCAGGCTAAATGAAAGCAAGCAATTAGAGTGAATCCTGACTTACTACGAAAACTTAAACGATAATTTGGATTGAAACGGGGATTTACAATACTGCACGCCGTTTCCGTGATGATGCTCCTGTGCATCTCATCGGGCAAGGCGACAGCTCAGGAATCAACGAAGAAGGAAGAAAAGCTTCGGGCAGACTTTTTCGTTGACTTTCGCTGGGACAATTCAGTATTGAAAGAAGACTACCTCGGTACGGCCGCACAGCTTCAGGCACTCGCCGACTCCATCGCTGCAATCGAATCCCTGGACCCTAAATACCGCCGCAGCATCGACAGCATCTACGTCACATCATACTCATCCCCGGAAGGCCGCATGTCCTACAACAGGCGCCTCTCCGAGCGAAGGGCCGCAGCAATGCTCCGCTATCTCAACGAACACTACCCGCAGTACAGCGACATCACCACGGTCACCCCGGACGGGGAGTCCTGGCATATGTTCCGTGCAAAAGTCCTTGCCGACAGCACGCTTACCGACAACCAGCGCATCCGTCTTCTCGGCATCATCGACTCCGATGCCACGGCAGACCAAAAGAAACAGATGATAAAGGATTGGGACATAGCTCTCTACAGACGCATCACCAGGGAATACTTCGTCACGATGCGCCGCTCCTTCATCACCCTCGAATGGACCGAAAGCCTCGTCCTCACCACCGGGGAGCCGCTTGAGCGCGCATTCATCCAGGCACCGCCCCTTGCAGTCCCTCCGACAGGCGACAGCCGTGCATCCTGGTCGCTCACCACTCCGAAAACCCTCTTCACCCTCAAGACCAACCTGCTCTACGACGCAGTGACGGCACTCAACTTTGAGGTGGAGGTACCGATAGGAGAACACTTCTCCATAGCCGTTTCCGACCTCTTCCCTTGGTGGACCTGGGGCCCGAACGGCAAAAAATACGCCTTCCAGATATGGGAGATGGGCATCGAACCGAGATACTGGTTCAATGCTTCCAGCAGGGGAGGAGACTCCACGCGGCGTCGCGACGGAAGGATGAGCGGCTGGTTCATAGGACCATACCTCTCCTCCGCCAAATATGACCTCCAGCGTGACTACGACATCACCACCCAGGGCGAATACTGGACGGCGGGAGTGAGCGGGGGCTATGTGCTGCCGCTCGGAGACCTCTGCCGCCTCGAACTTTCGGCCTCCGTGGGCTACCTCCAGTCCGACTACCGCAGATACCAGCCTTCGCCGGACTACGAACACCTCTACCGTGACCCCTACCAGACGGGTACCTACCACTTTTTCGGCCCTACCCGCCTCAAGGCAAGCCTCGTGCTGCCGATTACGGTCAGAAAGACACGCACAAGCGGACCGATGAAACTCAGCGCAAGATGAAACGGCACAGTGACATAAGGGCCACCTTCAGGGTGCTCGCGCTCACGGCAATGCTCCTCGGGGCACTGTCCTGCCACCGCCGTCCTCTCGAGGACCCGGACTTCAGCACGCGCATCGAGGTCAAGGTCAACATCACGGCCATCGCCAACGTCACCTGCGACGTCTATAACGAATACATCCCGATCCCGGACATCAACCCGGAAGTGATGCGGGTTATGTTCTACTCACCCAACTCCGACAAGCTGCTCGCCGAATCATTCATCACCGACGTCCAGCAGGACGAAAACGGCCAGATGAGCATCCGCGGAGACATCTCCATCCTGCCGGGCGACTACAGGATGCTGATCTACCAGTTCGGAACCGAGTCCACCCAGATATGGGACTACGCCTCCTTCGACAAGGCCGCCGCCTACACCGACGCCCTCTCCGAAGAGGCACTCAAGGCATTGCAGCTCAAGGCCGATGTCAATTACGACCAGCCGATCAGGTACCAGCCTGACCATACCATAGTGGCACGAAGCGAACACGAGACCATACCGTACCACGCCGGAGTCTATACAATCACAGCGCAGGCATCCTCCATCGTGGAGACCTATTATCTCCAGGTCAAGGTGGACGGACTCCAGTGGGTCAGCTCGGCAAAGGCGGTGCTCACCTCCATGTCGCCGTCGGTCACTCTTGCAGCGGTTGACCGCGACTACGACAACCCGTGCGCCATCTACACACCCTTGCTCAAGAGCGAGGACCACGACGGGGAAGCGGTCGTCTGCAACATCTTCAACACCTTCGGGCGCATCCCGGAGAGTACCAACAATCTCGACGTCACGTTCGAGCTCCGCACAACGGACGGAAGAACCATCAGCAAGACCTTTGACATCTCTGACCTCTTCCTTTCCGAGGACTGTATCAATCACCACTGGCTGCTTGTCGAGGAGACCATTGTCGTGCCGCCACCGGAAGATCCCGACCCGTCACCTGGCGGAGGAGGGTTTGACCCTACGGTTGACGACTGGGAGGAGGAGCGCCACGAAATAGAACTTTAAAACCCTCCAGATGGACTTGAAAGAAAAGGATTATTGATTAAATTAGCCGATGCTTCGTAGGCTTTCGGGCCGGGGGCAGGCAGACAGAAAGAAACATTTTAAACATCAAATCATAAATTTATGAAAGCAAAATTCTATTTAATCGCAGCTGCGG
>CAMBMK010000033.1 GCA_945868745.1 uncultured Bacteroidales bacterium | reverse complement strand
CAGGATGTCCGAAGGATCTGCTGGTGATGCACTCCTGAGTGCCATCTCGTTGATTCCTGGCGGTGATATCGTCTGGGTCGGCCTTTATGGAATAGTGGTTCCTGGAGGGATTACAATGCCAGCAGAGATTTGTCGATGCCCAATGCATTGGCAACAAATGCGGGATCGGACACATCAACACCTTCTGCTTCAATATGTAATAGAGAATAGCCGTTGTGAGAATAGTCCCTGGTTTTGAAGCACAAAAAAGAAGCTGACCTTTTGGGTCAGCCTCTTTATTCGTTTGATGTAATCGGGGATTACTTCACGGTGATGACTGAACGGCGTGCGTCAGCTGCACCTGCGATACCGCCGAGAACCTCGATTTCAATCTTGCTCTCAGAAACGCCCTTCTTCACGAGGTAGTTCTTGACAGCCTTTGCCCTCTGCTCTGCGAGCTGGGTGTTGCGCTTTGCTGAACCGGTAGCCTTGTCAGCAGAACCGGTGACTACGAGAGACTTGCCGTCCTCGAGCTTGCTTGCAACATTGTCGATGAAGTAGTCAAGGTGCATCTTCTCACGGTCAGAGATGGTAGCGCTGCCCATATCGAAGTAAGCGTAAGCCTCTTTTGCGAATGATCCAGTCTCACCTACGTAAACAGTGTCAGGAGCCTGGTTCTTGAGAGCCTCGATTTCATCCTTGAGAGCTGCATTCTCCTTCTCGAGAGCTGCAACACGGTCCTTGAGTGCATTGTACTGCTCGGTGGTGAAAGGAACAGGAACAACTGCAGGAGCTACTGAAGAATGACGGTCGAAGTTGGTGCGGCCGAGGTTGAAGATAAGACCTGCGGTGATGGTAGGGAGCACGGTGAACTTGTTGAGCCTGCTGGTGGAAAGATTTCCGCTGTATCCGAAAGCGCTGGACTCGCCTACGAGGAATGAGAGGTCAACATAGAGGTCAATGTGCTTGCCGAGACGGAAGTCATTGATGAGACCGGCACCTGCACCATAGGCGAGGTTGTTTGCATTCTCATCGTTGTAATAGTCAAGTACACCTACCTGAGCGTAAGGGATAACATCCCAGAAACGGGTCTCCTTGTAGCCGCTGAAAGAGTTGCTGAGGTTCCAGAGGAAGTCAGCGTGAACAAAGTGCTGGCCGAAAGAGTCACCGTAAACGGAATTTACACCGTCCTGAAGATTGAGGGCGTTCTTGATACCCTTGTAGCCGATGCGTGCACCGACTGTAGGGGTAAACCATTTGCCTGCGTTGAGCTCGACAGCAAGGCCGCCGAAGCCGAAATCAACATCTGTACCCACTGCACCGTTGGCACCTGCGCCGACACCGATAAACCAGTTGTCCCAGAATTTGTTGGTCTCATAAGGACCGCGGACAATCTTTCCGTTTTCATCACGGTTGCCGTTCTCCTGTGCAGAAGCATTGAGGGAGAATCCGAGGAGACCTGCAACTGCAAGAGCTCCAAGAATAGTTTTGATTGCTTTCATGATTAAAAACTAACTATTAAAAATTAATAAATTCTACATTAATTCCCATCAGGGACTCAAACTATTTGACAAATGTAGAATTTTTTTCAATACAAAGCAAATGAGAAATATTATATTTGTCCTCTATAACGGTTCACTTCCTAATATTTTGTCAGAAATCCGAAAAACAATATGAAATTCCGTCTCCACAGCCCCTACTCCCCTGCCGGCGACCAGCCGGGAGCCATCGAAGAAATCGCCCGCTCACTCAGCCAGGGAGTGGATGCGGTCACCCTGCTCGGCGTCACCGGGTCGGGAAAAACATTCACAATGGCCAACGTCATCCAGAAGCTCCAGCGGCCTGCCCTCATCTTGAGCCACAACAAGACTCTCGCAGCCCAGCTTTACGGTGAATTCAAGACCTTCTTTCCGGAAAACGCCGTTGAATATTTCGTATCTTATTACGACTATTACCAGCCTGAGGCATATATTCCTTCGACCGACACCTACATTGAAAAGGACCTGAGCATCAACGAGCAGATCGACAAACTGCGCCTGAGTGCAGCCTCGGCCCTGATGTCAGGGAGAAGGGATGTGGTGGTGATTTCGAGCGTCTCGTGCCTGTACGGAATCGGCAACCCGGAAGACTTCCACAGCCAGACCGTGACCGTCACCAAGGGAGAGCAGCGGAGCCTGACAAGATTTCTCTACCACCTTGTGGATGCCCTCTACAGCCGTACGGAGACCGATTTCCGAAGGGGGACGTTCCGCGTAAGGGGCGATACAGTGGATGTGTTCCTCGGAGGGGCGGACGAAGCCGTGAGGATAGAGTTTTTCGGGGATGAGGTCGATGCGATTTCCCTGATCGACCCCGTCACGGGTGCAAGGCTCGAAGACCTGGACAGCGTCCCGATCTACCCTGCCGGCAACTTCGTGACCACCAAGGAAAGAAGCATCAAGGCAGTGAGCCAGATCCAGGACGACCTTGTCAGACAGATGGAATTTTTCGAGGGCATCGGGAAACACGCGGAAGCCAAAAGGCTGAAACAGAGGGTGGAATATGACCTTGAGATGATAAAGGAAATGGGGTATTGCCCCGGTATCGAGAATTATTCCAGATACCTCGACGGCAGAAGCGAGGGACAGAGGCCGTTCTGCCTCATCGACTATTTCCCAAAGGATTTCATCACCTTCATCGACGAGAGCCACGTCACCATCCCGCAGATACGGGCGATGTACGGAGGCGACCATTCAAGGAAATCGGTGCTGATAGAATATGGCTTCAGGCTTCCGGCGGCTGCGGACAACAGACCGCTCAAATTTGATGAATTCGAGAACATCACAGGGCAGACCGTATTTGTAAGTGCGACTCCGGCGGAATACGAGCTCGACCGCTCGGGAGGACTCGTAGTGGAACAGGTCGTGCGGCCGACCGGCCTTCTGGACCCTCCGATTGAGGTAAGGCCTACCAAAAACCAGGTGGATGACCTCCTCGAGGAGATCCGCAGGCGTGCCGAAGTGGACGAAAGGGTGCTCGTGACCACATTGACAAAACGCATGGCAGAGGAGCTAGACGCATATTTCGGACGGATGGGCGTCAGGACAAGATACATCCATTCCGACATCGACACCACGGAAAGGGTGGAAATCATCGAGGATTTCAAGAACGGGCTTTTCGATGTGCTGGTCGGAGTGAACCTCCTCAGGGAAGGACTCGACATACCGATGGTGTCACTCGTGGCGATACTCGATGCCGACAAGGAAGGTTTCCTCCGCTCGGGAAGGGCGCTCACACAGACAGCAGGAAGGGCTGCACGAAACGTCAACGGACTTGTAATAATGTATGCCGACACCATCACGGCATCGATGCAGGAGACCATCTACGAGACCGACAGGCGCAGGGCCAAACAAATGGAATACAACAAGTTGCACGGGATAACCCCTACACAGGTCAATGCCCATAGCAACGCGATTATCTCCGAACTCGGAGGAGGCGGAAAAGAAGAGGGCGGCAAGACGGGACGCCGTGGAAGGGTGAGCGCAGCAAGCATCTACGACGACCCTCACTACATCCCCGACCCTTCGGACCTCGGAAGAGGAACGGTCACTGTCGGCCTGGGCCACGATGCAAGAAGGGCAACCAACTCCGCAGCCGGCGAGGACGGAATCATCAGGGCGGATCTGGCAGCCGTCCTTCAGGACCCTGTAATCCGATCAATGTCAAGGCCGCAGGTCGAGAAAAGCGTTCAGGAGGCCAAGCGCAAGATGCAGAAAGCGGCCGCCGAACTTGATTTCACGGCAGCCGCCAAATATCGCGACGAGATGTGGGCCCTCGAAGAATACCTCAAGGTCTGGAAGGACTGATTCTATTCCTTCACATACTGCGGAGGAGTATGCGCAATGATTTCAGGGTAACGCACAGAATGTGCATCTGGTGAATAAGACCTCTGCATAGCCTTGTCCTTCCCGATGAAATCATCGAAATCGAACTCCTTTCCGGCACTTGACATAATCCTCCTCACAATGGCCTCACGGCTCGGAGCATTGTAATACTCATCAGGCATATTGCGCATTACGCTGCTTGTCTCAGGCATATACACGCCTCCGCCCCTGTACTGTGCCCCGCTGTAGTATCCGACGCTCTGATAGCCCGGAATCGTGAAGAAGTGGCGCCACTTGCACTGGGACTTGTCGGAAACCACATCCACGTTGGGATTTGCACCGTAACCGCTCCACTCGATGATTCCGTCGATTGCGCTCTGCGGTGCCCTGCCATTGCTGTAGATATACTCGTCTGCAAGCCTTCCGAATCCGTGGCCGCCGGCTTCGTGGGCCATTGTCTGCCTGTAGGTATAAGGGGCGTCCGGGCCGCAGGCCGGAACAATGGAAATGGACCTTCCGTCTGGATACATCCAGCAGGTTCCGGAATAGGTCTGGCAGTTGACTACGAGCACGATGGTCGTACCGCGGAGGACTTCCTCCGTGATGCCGGTCACCTTACTGGCATACTGAAAAACCTTGGAGTCGCTGGTAGTCATAAGGGTACTGGTATAGCCGTCACCGTAGTATCTGGTGTCGAATGCGGTATTCTTCCGGACCGAATAGATGTTTCTGGACTCATCCCAGACGGATGCTCCCGACTCTTTCGAATATGCCGCCACCTTATAGGCAGTAAACTCGTTCCTGTAGGTCCTGAACGGCTCCGTTGCGAAGAAATGCTCAATTCCCTCGTCTATGGTCTTGTCCCAATGGCCTCCCTCCTCGAAATCCGAGATGACAAAACCCTCACCGATGAAAATCACGGGCACGCTTCCGGTAAGTCCGCCCTCGGTATATTGAATGAACTCCCCGTCAAGCGGCATATTCTTGTCATTGGTAGTGAAGGTGTAGATGTCGCTCGAGGTGTATTCGATGCCGTCATAGGCCTTTACCCTCCAGTAATACCTTGTGGAAGGGGCAAGGGCAAAATCTATCTCTGCGCTGATCTTGCTTGTCGTGGTGATTTCCGTCCAGAAAGAGCCGTCTTCGGAGTATTCAAGGACATAGGTCAAGAAATCGGCATCCGCGTCGGTGGCTGGCTGCCACATGAAGTTGAGCACCCTCGAGATGCCCGAGGCGCCGTTTTCAGGATAATCGAGCACAGGCTTCTCCGGAGCGGTATTCGGGCCAGCCTCCTGGGAGAGCTCAATCTCGGCAACCCTATTGTCCGAAACTGACACCGGGAGGACATAGTTGCGCTCCCTGTTGATGGTGTTGGCGTCAACGGTAATCCTGACATCCGCGCTTCCCGTCCCCTGCTGGGGACTCGCGGTAATTCCCTCCTGAAGGCCGATTGACCAGAAAGCATCCGCGTCGGCATCGATATGGACTGTCACCGTGCCGCCGGCAGCTCCAATCCTGGAGGACTCGACCTCCAGGGCCAGCTGCGCGCCCTTCTGGACAACGGTTACAGTCACGGCACCGATGGAGTTCATCACCTCAATCCGGAAAGAACGGTCCTTCCTCATACTGTATTTTTCAGCCCTGAGCTTTATTTCGGTGTTGCCCGAGCCCGAGAGAGGGTAAACGGAACACCAGGAAGCCTCATCCGGGACCCGGATAGTCCAGTCATCCCCGGTGAGTACCATAAAACTGCCGTAACCGGCACTTCTGTTCAACTCGACAACTTCACTGCTTACTGAAATTGCCGAATCATCTTCGGATTGGCAGGAAAGTGCCGACCAGAAGACAGACAATAGGGCTAAACCTGCATTTCTGATTTTTCGGAACATAGATTATATTCATTAATCCGGATATCCGGGGTTATGGTCAAGATTGCAACGGACAAAACAATATTTGAGCACAATCCAAATATAAGCACTATTATGGTCAATAGCAAATATCTGGCAGCGCTTGCATCAGAGCACATTTTTTGTTATCTTTCCGTTTCGGATTGGGGAGCAAATCATCCCCATCAAATGACGGACTTATGACAGCAGACAGATTTTCCCACTACGATGACAGAGGAAAAGCCTTGATTTCAAAGGCTTATGACATCGCCTCAGCCGCTCTTGCGGAAGATTTGCGCTACGACGGTTCTCCCTTCATGGAGCATCCGCTCGGAGTCGCCACCATTGTTTCTGACGAAATAGGCCTTCAGGCCGAGTGCGTTGCGGCTGTTTTTCTCCATGAGACCCTGCGCAGACATCCGGACACGGACATTTCGGGATGGGACTTCCCCGCCGAGATTATGGGGATGGTGGAAGGTCTCAACAAGATTGCGACCATCAAGCCCAAGGACACCCGTCTCGAAGCCGAGGTCTATAAAAGACTGATTGTCCAGTATTCGACCGACCCGCGCGTGACCATCCTCAAGATTGCCGACAGGCTCGAGGTCATGAGACACCTGGAGATGTTTCCGGGGCTGTCGCGCGAGAGGAAGATTCTCGAGACCCTCATGCTCTACATACCGCTTGCCCACCAGCTCGGGCTCTACAACATAAAGGCCGAGATGGAGGACATCTACCTGCGCTTCGCCGAGCCGGAGCAGTACAGGAGCATCACCAACAAGCTCAAGGCCACGGAAAAGGACCGCGAGCAGCTGATGGAGGAATTCATAGAGCCGCTAAAGAAAAAGCTCTCCGACGCGGGCATAAAATACAAGGTTAAGGTCCGCACGAAATCGGCGTTCTCGATTTTCAACAAGATGCGCAAGCAGAAGGTGCCGTTCGAGAAGGTCTATGACGTGTTTGCAATGAGATTCATCATAGACTGCGACGGCGACAGGAAAGAGGAGCTGGCCCAGTGCTGGAAGGTATTTTCCTATGTGACCGAGACTTACACCCCGGATATGGACAGGCTCCGCGACTGGCTGACCAACCCGAAGCCCAACGGATACGAGTCGCTCCACATCACCGTCAACATCAGGGACAACTGCTTCATCGAGGTCCAGATCAGGACAAAGAGAATGGATGAGGAGGCCGAGAACGGCCATGCCTCCCACTGGTCATACAAGGGCATCCGCCACGAGGAGACGCTCGACAGGTGGCTGACATCGGTCAGATACAACCTCGAGCACAAGATGGACACCAATCCTGAAGATATCCCGCAACCGCCTGACAACGAAATCTTTGTCTATACTCCAAGCGGTGAGTTGAGGATCCTCCCGAAGGGCTCCTCGATGCTGGATTTCGCATTCAGCATCCACACCAACCTCGGAATGAGGTGTACCGGTGGCCTTGTCAACGGCAAGGCTGTCTCCATCAGGGAAAAGCTCAAGACCGGAGATGTGGTGGAAATCAAGAGCAGCAAGAACCAGAAGCCTTCGGCCGCCTGGCTTGATTTCGTGGTCTCCTCAAAGGCAAGGGGCAAAATCCGCCAGGCCGTCAATGAGGCGTTCTACAAAAAGGCTGCAGAAGGCAAGGAGCTGCTGGACAGAAGGTTGAAGAACTGGAAGCTGGAGTTCCCGGATGACATGATGGCGGAGTTCAACAAGAAAAACCACTTCACCACGCTGCACGCTTTCTACGCCGCAATCGGGGACGGAAGCCTGGACATCAATGTCATCAAGAATTATATCATCGACCATGACGAGATGGTGGCCCAGGCCAATGCCAAGGCTGCGGAAAGCGCCCAGGCAGCAGCTGCGGAAAGGCTCCAGCACGCAAGGGAAAACGGAGGTGCAGGCCAGGACGACATCATCATCAACGCAAAGAATCTCAAGGGCCTCGACTACAAGATGGCAAAATGCTGCAACCCTGTCTATGGCGACGACGTGTTCGGCTTCGTGACAAGGGACGACGGCATCAAGATCCACAGGATATCCTGCCCCAATGCGGCAAGGCTGCTGGACATGTACCCGTACCGCATCCAGAAGGTACGCTGGGCTGAAAACCCGTCCACAGGCAGCTTCCAGGTGGCCCTGAAGGTCATTGCGGCAATGGAGCCGTCGGTCATCAACTGCGTGATGGACACCATCAATGCCTTCAAGTCCTCGCTCAGGACCTTCAACCTTGTGGAGAACAACAGAATCGGGACCTACGAGATGACCATGAAGGTGTCGGTGCCTTCAAACACCGAGCTGGACAAGGTCGTTTCCCAGCTGCGGCACGTCAAAAACGTCCTGAAAGTCACCAGGCTTTAGAAGCCTAACGCTTCCTAATCGCCGGCTTCTGATATCAGTTGCCGGCTTTGGCTTTCTGGCGTGCAGTGAGCGCGCGCTGGAATTCGCGTGCATTGCGCAGATGCTCCTGATACGATACGGCAAAACGGTGGGTGCCGTTGAAGTCCGGACTGGCGCAGAAATACAGATAGCCGTGCCTGTCGGGATTGAGCACGGCCTCGAGAGCCGGCTTTGTGGGCACGCAAATCGGCGCAGGGGGTAGTCCGGCATACTTGTAGGTATTGAAAGGAGAATCGACCTGAGTATGTTTTTTGAGGATTCTGTTGAGGCTGTAATCAAAGCAATATGCTACTGTCGGGTCAGCCTGGAGCTTCATTCCGATGCGCAGGCGGTTGAGATACACCCCCGCTATGGACGGCATCTCCGGGACATGGAGCGTCTCGCCGTTGACAATGGACGCAAGCACGGCCACCTCATCCCGGGTAAGCCCCAGCGCCTTGGCCTTGGCCTTGTTGGACCCGGTCCAAAATGCATCATAAGCAGCCTTCTGGCGCTCGAGGACCTTCTCCATCGGCTCGGTCCACCAGCACTCGTAAGTGTCCGGTACGAAAAGGGCGAAAACATTTTCGGGGGTAAATCCGAACCTTGCAAGCAGGGCGGAGTCCCTGATGGCTGCAATCACATCCGCGGAGTCAAGCATCATCTGCGACGAAATCTTCGAAGCGATAGTTCCTTGCCTGCGCAGGCTGCCCGAGAGCACCAGCTTCACCGGAGTCTGCCATCCGTTTGACAGCATGCGCGCGACATATATGCTCGGATTGTCCGGAGTGATGGTGTAATGGCCGGCCGCAACAGAATCCACGTCGAGGAACACCCTCCTTACACTTCGTATGCTCTTAGGGGAGGATGTCTCCAGAATGGTGGCCACAACACTGTCCACAGGCGTCCCGGGGCGCACATAAAGCTCCGACACAGCCTCGAAATTCGGGACCTTGCGGTCGTAATATTTATTGTAAAAAACTACACCTGCATATGCAGCGGCGCCGATCAGGACCACTGCGGAAACGATGATTGCAATTTTCTTTTTCATAGCCCTATTTCCTCAGCAGCACGGTATCGCCCTCACGAAGATACTGGTCTGCCGTAAATGAATTCATCTTCAGGATCTCGTCAAGCCGCACTCCGAAACGCTGCGAGATCGCACGCAGGTCCTCCCCGTCAGTGCCGACAATGTATTTGCCGAGCCCCTTTGCCCCCTGCTTTTTCTTCGCCTGGAGATAGACAATCTCCCCCGGCTGAGGCTCCCAACCTGCCGGTGCATCGTTGAACTTGCGCAATTCCTTGTGGAACAGATGGTTTGCCTTTGCTATGGAGGCCACGGTCTCCCCTTCGCAAGCATAGATGAACGGCACGCCGTTGCGTGAATACAGCTGCCTTGAAAGCGGGAACGTGTAGGTCTCCCTCGCCTCCTTCTGCGAAATCTTCTTCGGCTCCTCGATTGAAAGCGGCGAATCCGGAATCCTGTCAAACGAAACCTCCTCCCCGGCAGAATCAGACTCTATCCTCGTAGAGGAACTCTGTCTCTTGCGTGCCTCCTTTTCAGCCTTGCGGGCAGCCCTGCGGGCCTTTCTCGCCTGACGTGCGGTCATCTTCCCGTGGTCAGTCCCGGTCTGTTGCGTGACCTTGTCCGGAGCAGCTGACACCCCTCCGGCAAATGCCTCTGCCTCTTTCGGGGACATCCTGTCATAGCGTGTCAGGTCATAGTCCCCGATGAGCTTGATGAGCTTCTGGGGATAGTTGGGGTCTGTGGCATAGCCGGCTTTCTTGAGCCCGTATGCCCATGATTTGTAGTCGGTTGTCTTATACTCGAAAAGAAACTTGTACCTGTCCTGATAGCGCAGGAAATCGGAATGGTCGCGGAAGCTCTCCTCCGCGCTGCCATATACCCTGAAGCACTCCCCCTTCCTGTCATCGTCAACCTTCATCGACCTGCCCTTCCAGTTGTGGCACTTGATGCCGAAATGGTTGTTGCCCTTGGCAGCCAGGTCCGAAAGGCCGTAGCGCGACTCCAGGAGTCCCTGGGCAAGGGTTATGCTTGCAGGGACGCCGCTGCGGTACATTTCGCTTACGGCAATCGGTGCATACTTGGCAATGTACCTCGCCTGGGGGGTATTGTCGGGTGCGGCCGATACAAAGCACAGGGCAATGACTGAAATGGCCGCAAGCAATAAAAGTCTCTTCTTCATATTTGGCGCAAGTTGAAAAGGCCCTGCGGGCAGGCAGGACCACGAACTTTAAAGATACAAAAAAAAGCTATATCTCAAACACGTCCCCGTCCGAAGCTGCTGTCGTTTCGGAGAAAACGGTTTTCGATTCGGCCTCATACAGGGCGGCATTCTGCTCCCTTGACGAATAATGGCCGATCACAAGCCTTCCTGCCCCGGCCTCGAGCGCACAGGTGCCGGCCTGTATGGCCGTGGAGTGGAACCTGAGCCCGGCCTGGTCCGCATACTTTTCGAGATAGGTCGCCTCATGATAGAGCAGGCTCACACCGCGCAGCCACTGCGGGAGCTCCGGGAACGGGGCGGTATCGCTGACATAGGCATAGCTGCGCGGCTCATACGGCTTGTATGCTGCCTCGGCATTGGGTATGACAAGAGGCTCGTCCGTCCCCGAATGGCGCACGAATCCGTTCATGAATGTAGCGCCGGTATCCTCGCCTGCAGGCCTTACGACATCCTCGCCTGCCTTCAGCGCCCCGATTTCGGCAAGTGTGAAACCGTATTTTTCAAGCGCTTCCTTGCGGATATTCATCTGGGGCTCCTTCTCCCTGAACATATAGCCGTAGGTCTCGATCTTGTGGTTGAGAGGGAAGGCCAGGACCTCGAACGACTTGGCATCCAAAATGACCTCGGGAGCCTTCATCGAAAGCTTGTGGAATCGGATTTCATACGGGAGACCGTCCCCGTGGAATGACTTGAAGAAATTGATTTCCGGTCCGAGGGCAGACGGGCCGTAGATATCAAGCGGAGCCTGCCTGCCCTTCATCGCAAGGGTTGACAGGAAGCCGCTCAGGCCGAAGATGTGGTCGCCGTGGGTATGGCTTATCATCACGGCCTCAATCTTCATCAGGGGCACCCTGTACCTTATCATCCTGGACTGGGCACCTTCTCCGCAATCAATAAGGAACAAGCGCCCACGTACATTCAGTACCTGAGCGCTCTGTATCCTTCCGGGCACCGGCACCGCCGAAGCGGTACCGAGCACCGTAAGCGTAAAATTACTCACCTTTCTCGAGTTTGTCCTTGAGGGCTGCAAGCTCCGAGATGTCACCGAGGGTGGTCTTCTCAAGATTTGAGTTGATCTTCTTGACAGCCTTCTTGGTGTTGTCAACCTCAGCAGCTGCCTTTGCCTCCTTGGCCTCGGCATAGGTCTTGGCGTGGGAGAGGAGGATGCGGCGTGTGCTGCGGCGGAGCTCAACTACCTTGAACGGGAGGGTCTCGCCTGCAACTGCTGCCTTGCCGTCTTCCTTGACGAGGTCACGGGTGAAACAGAAGCCTTCTGCACCGTCCTCAAGGGTGATGTTGGCGCCCTTGTCGGTAAGGGATGCAACAGTACCGTTGACTACAGTACCTGCAGGGTACTTGGCCTCGAGTTCATCCCAAGGGTTAGGGAGAAGCTGCTTGTGGCCGAGGCTGAGCTTGTGGTTAGGCTCATCGAAGTCGAGGATGATGACATCGAGCTTGTCGCCGGCCTGAACCATCTCTGACGGATGCTTGATCTTGTCCCAGCTGAGGTCGCTGATGTGTACAAGGCCCTCGATGCCGTCCTCAAGCTCTGCAAATACACCGAAGTTGGTGATGTTGCGCACGGTTGCGGTGTGCTTTGAGCCGACAGGATATTTCTCGCGGATGCTCTCCCATGGGTTAGGAACGAGCTGCTTCAGGCCGAGGGACATCTTCCTTGCCTCGCGGTCGAGAGAGAGGATCTGTGCCTCAACCTCGTCACCTACCTTGAGGAAGTCGTATGCGCTGTGGAGACGTGGAGACCAGGTCATCTCTGACACATGGATGAGGCCTTCAACGCCAGGTTTGATCTCGATGAATGCGCCGTAGTCAGCGATGAGAACAACCTTGCCGGTAACCTTGTCGCCGACCTTGAGGTCAGGATCGAGGCTGTCCCAAGGATGCTGGCCGAGCTGCTTCAGGCCGAGGGCAATCCTCTTCTGCTGCTCATTGAAGTCGAGAACGACAACCTTGATCTTTTCGTCGAGCTTGACAACCTCTTCAGGGTTGTTGATGCGGCCCCATGAGAGGTCGGTGATGTGGATGAGACCGTCAACACCGCCGAGGTCAACGAATACGCCGTAGTTGGTGATGTTCTTGACGGTACCCTCGAGCACCTGACCCTTTTCGAGCTTGCCGATGAGCTCTGACTTCTGCTTCTCGAGCTCTGCCTCGAGGAGAGCCTTGTGGGAAACTACCACATTGCGGAACTCAGGATTGATCTTCACAATCTTGAAGTCCATTGTCTGGCCTACGAATGCGTCATAGTCGCGGATAGGCTTGATGTCGATCTGCGAGCCAGGGAGGAAGGCCTCGAGTCCGAGTACCTCCACGATCATGCCGCCCTTGGTGCGGGTCTTGATGTAACCCTTGACGATTTCGTTGCTGTTGTATGCGTCATTGACTTTATCCCAAGCCTTGAGCTGGAGAGCCTTCTTGTGTGAAAGCACGAGCTGGCCCTTGCGGTCCTCTGCAGACTCCACGAGCACCTCTACCTTGTCACCGACCTTGATGTCAGGATTGTAGCGGAACTCAGGAGCAGGGATCACGCCCTCGCTCTTGTAGCCGATGTTTACGATTATCTCCCTCTTGGAGATGGCGGTTACTACGCCCTCGACAACCTCGTTCTCATTGACTTTGGAGAGAGTGTTGTCATAAGCCTTTTCGATGTCCTCCCTGCTGGAGTCGCCATATACGGCGGCCTCATTCTCGAAGGAATCCCAGTCGAACTGGTCAGGGGCCACTGAAGCGTTGAGCTTCACGGACTTGGTTTCTTTTGCTGCCTCTGCGGCAACGTTCTTGTTTTCTTCCATTTTAAAAATTGATGAATAAAAAACTAGTTGTTTGACATTATTTTACGTGCCTGTCCGGGCAGACCCGGAACAAAAGCCTGCAAATTTAGCGATTATTTGGCAAAATGCAATGAATTACAGCGGATTTTGCAAATCTTCAAAAAAAAACGGATACGGCCTACAGCATTTTCCGCTTCTTGAAAATGAACACGACACCCACGATGGAAAGCAGCATCACGGCCAGGATGATCACCCAGGCCCACCTCGAGTTCATGAGCGGAAGACTCACGTTCATCCCGTAGAAACTCGCCACCAGGGTAGGAGGCATCAGCAGGAGCGATACCAGGGTAAATATTTTCATGATGTGGTTCTGCTCCAGATTGATAAGACCGACCACGGTGTCCTGGAGATACTCCAGCCTCTCGAAGCCGAAATTGGTGTGGCTGATAAGGGACGCGATATCCTGCTGGAGCACGTTGAAACGCGGCTCGAGCTCCTGCGGAAGCTTGTCGCTCTTGATGATGTTGGTGATGAGCCTCTGCTTGTCCACGATATTCTCGCGCACAAACATCGTGTTTTCCTGCAGCTGGTTGATGTCCAGTAGGAACTCTTCATTGATGTCCTCCTGCTGGTTGACCCTCTTGCTGTACTGGGAAATCTCCTTGCTCATAAGCTCGATCATATCGGCATCAAGGTCAACCCTCTGGTCGAGGATGCTGAGGAATACCCAGAAACCGTTGTGGAAGAGCCTCGGCATGGCCATCATCTTGCGCTGGAGCTCGGTGAAGCTTCGGAGCGGGAAGTCCCTCAGGGTGGTCAGGATATTGTCCACGATGGTGAAGGACACCGTCTCCATTGTGTATTCGTCAGGACCCGGCATAAGGAAGTTGGTGTTGGCGAAGATGGCCTTTTCCGTCTCGGTAAAACGCGAAGAACTCTCAATCTCTTCAGCCTGTGCGCGGTTCTGGATCATTGTGCCGAGAAAATCCTCCGTTGCCCTCTTTTCCTCGCCGGTCGGGCCGAAAAGGTCAATCCAGATGACATCCTCGCGACGGATTTTGAGAAGATCCGCCTCGGACTGGGACATTTCGATTGTTCCGTTTGTTCTGTAGAAGATATCTATCATTGCTCTTCCTCCCTTTTGCGGACAGGTCCGCACTTTGTCCCGGCCCAGTCACCGGGAAGGTTATGAAGCCGTTTTGAACCGGCCTCCAATAATACTCGGACTGACATTACGGAGAAGTCAGCCTGCAAATATAAGAATCCGATTTTATTTTACAAATATCCGAAAAATGTTTTTCCGCAATCCAAGCGGATTCCCGCGCCTGCGGGCCCTCCGTCAGATGATGTCGAAAAGCACGTTTATGCCGATGAGCAGCAGCACGATGCCGCCTGCAAGAGTAGCCGTGCGGCCGAACCGGCTCCCGATATGGCTGCCGCTGAACATCCCGGCGACCACGGAGGCGAAGGTGCATATGAAAAGCGCAGCAGTATCGACGGCAACAGTATGGGCGGATTCGCCCGACATCGAAAGAGATATTCCGACAGAAAAGGCGTCTATGCTCGTTGCAACCGCGCCGATAATGACATTGCGCAGCCCGTTGAGGTCGCACGTCTCGGACTCCCCGCGGAAATAGCCCACGACCATCGAGCCGCCGACATAGGCAAGGAGCAGGAAGCCGATGATACGGGAAATGCTGCTGAGATAGCCCACGAAGAGGTCGCCGAAAGCCCAGCCTACGGCCAGGAGCCCTGCCTGGACAACGGCAAACACAAGGGCGATCCACATTACCTGCGGCCAGCGCATCGTCCTGATTGTCACGCTCGAGCACGCACAGACGGCAAAGCAGTCCATACACAGGGACAGGGACAATACAAAGGCAAAAATGATTTCCATATGATTACGTGAGTATTATCCGTTGATCTTGAATTCGTGGCGGCCGGCGATGGAGCGTCCGAGAGTGAGTTCGTCGGCATATTCAAGGTCGTCCCCGAAGCCGAGTCCGCGGGCCAGGGTGGTGACATAGGCCCCGTAGCGCGAAATCTGGCGGTATATGTAAAATGATGTGGTCTCCCCCTCCACGTCGCCTCCGAGCGCAAGGATCACCTCCGGAGTGATGCCCTGCCCCGACAATGCCGCCACCCTTTCCACAAGGCTTCCTATGGTCAGGTCCGACGGCCCCACCCCGTCAATCGGGGAAATGATGCCGCCAAGCACATGATACACACCGTGATACTGACCGGTGTTTTCGATGCTCATGACGTCACGCACATTCTCCACGACGCAGATTGTGTTGTGGTCCCTGCTTTTGTCCGCGCAGATGGGGCAGATGTCCTCATCGGAAATCATCATGCAGGTGCGGCAATACCGGACATTGTCGCGCAGGTTGTCTATCGCCCCGGTAAGATGGTGGACATTGTCGGGGCTCTGGCGGAGAAGATGGAGGGCAAGACGGAGCGCGCTTCTCTGCCCTATTCCCGGCAGGGAGCCGATCGCCTGGACAGCCTCCTCAAGAAGTTTCGAGGGATAATTCTGCCTGATCATGTCATTCCAGGTATTTTCCGGAGCGCGTCCAATGGAAATATCCATAGGCGGCAGCCGCGGTATATGCAACGTAAAGAACTGTCATCCATGGCATTCCCTGCACTGCACACAATACAGTGTAGAGGGCGTCCGCCACTATCCACACAAGCCACTGCTGCGGATATGACCTTGCGAGCCAGAATGTGCCGATGGCGCTGAGCATGGTCACGCCCGCATCCAGCCAGGTCTCCGAGCCCCCGAGAGCCTGGAGGAGAAAGCCCAGGACCAGCGTCCCGGCCGCAAACACAGCCGCACTTGCAGCCGCTGCACCCGGAGTAAGCCTGTTGAGATGGATTGCACCCTCCGATGCACCGGAATCCTTCCGCCACTGCACAAGCCCCCAGACCGATACGAACACATAATAGACGTTAAGGCCCATCGACGCGTACAGGCCCTGCACCCCGAAAGAATAGGCACAGGCAATGCCCGTAAGAATGCCGAGAATCCACATTGAATTTTTCTGCAGGATTTCCAGCACTATGTAGATGATGCCCGTGACGAAGGCAGCCGCCTCTATTATTTCAATTATATCCATTGCACAACCGTCACGCCCGAACGTGAATCTTCAAAAATAAAAAAGCGCAGCAGTTTCCGATATATGGAGTGCCGCGCCTGTCTCTTAAAGAACCTCAAGGAGTTCGACCTTGAAAATGAGTGTCGCGCAAGGCGGGATGGCCCCGTTCGAGCCGGTCTCGCCGTAGGCAAGGTTATACGGGATATAGAGCTCGCACACACCGCCTTCTCCCATGAGCTGAAGACCCTCGGTCCATCCTGCAATCACCTGGTTGAGCCCGAACACTGCCGGTTCTCCCCTCTTGTATGAGCTGTCGAAAACCTGTCCGTTGATGAACTTGCCCTCATAGTGGCAGCGCACCTGCGAAGTGGCGCCCGGCATCCTGTCATTGCCTTCCTTGAGCACCTTGTACTGAAGACCGGAAGGAAGCACGACCACACCTTCTTTCTTTGCATTTCCGGCAAGGAATTCCTCGCCTTCCTTTTTCATTGCCTCGGCTATTTCAGCCTCTTTTGCGGCATTTTCTTCCTGGAGCTCGGTAAAGAATTTGTCGAGGACCGAATTGGCCTCTTCGTAGGAGAGCTTCGGCTGCCTCCTTTCGAGAATGTCTTCGAGCGCCAGTGCAAAGTCACCGTATGTCAGTTTGCTGACACCTGACTGAAGCATATTGTGGGCGATTGTCATGCCCAAAGCATAAGATATTTTGTCCATTTTTGAAAAATTTGCGCAAAGTTACATAAAATATGGGAAATCCCCATCTGTTTGGAGATTGTCTGCTACATCCTGTAGTTTTCCATCAGGAGCCCCTCCGACTCCGCCTGCCTTATCATTGTAGAAGAGATGTCAACCTCCACTGCGTCAAGCAGTTCCACCTTTCCGGGGAATTCCTCCGAAAGCTCTTCCACATAAGGGCCCGCATCTGTCCCGGGACGCGGATACACCGCGATGCCGTATTCCGACACTATCCTCCTCCATTCTTTCCATCCCCTGAAACGGACAATGTTGTCGGAACCCATCACCAGGATGAAATCATTCTCCGGCTCACGGTTTTTCAGCGCATCCAGTGTCCTGATGGTGTAGCTCGGAGGCGGCATAAGCAGCTCAATGTCTTCCACAAACACCTTTCCGCCCAGCTCCGGATGACGGGCCACAGCCTCCCTTGCAGCTTCATGGCGCTGCCGTGCCGTAAGCACATTGTTCCCGTCCTTGAACGGGTTATGGGGGGACACCACAAGATACACCCTGTCGTATTTACCGCAGGAGACAAGGTGCCTCATCACGGCAAGATGCCCGATATGGAGCGGATGGAAGGTCCCGCAATAGACAGCCGTCCTCATCAGTCCGCAAGAAAAGCGTCAATCATCCTTTCCGCCTCCGCAAATGTCGCCCGGAGATCGTCATTGACAAGCACGCGGTCAAACTGCGGGGCATAGGTCATCTCCTCGGCAGCCTTTGCCACTCTCGCCTCTATATCCTCGGCAGAATCCGTTCCGCGGGCTACAAGCCTCTCCCTGAGGACCTCCACGGACGGAGCCTGGATAAACACGGAAAGGGCATTGTCGCCGAAATACTTTTTGAGGCTGACACCGCCCTTGACATCCACGTCGAATATGATCACATGGTCCTTTCCCCAGATACGGTTCACCTCCGATTTGAGCGTGCCGTAGAACCTGTCGGTATAGACCTCCTCATATTCAACGAATTTGTCTGCAGCCACGAGGGCTTTGAAAATCTCCGCCGGGTAGAACAGGTATTCCACCCCGTCCCTCTCCTCACCGCGCGGACTGCGGGATGTCGCCGAGACGGAGAACTCCATTTCGGGATGGAGTCCGAGAATATGGTTTACAATCGTGCTTTTGCCTGACCCTGAGGGGGCTGAGAATATGACTACTTTATTACGCATTATTTTTTCTTTATCTTTCCGCAAAAATAACTAAATTTGCACTGCATTTGAAATTTATTACCAAATACATCATAGAATTATGGTTTCTTACAAAGAATTGGGTCTTGTAAACACCCGTGAAATGTTCGCTAAGGCCGTCAAGGGCGGATATGCCATCCCGGCTTTCAATTTCAACAACATGGAGCAGCTCCAGGCAATCATCATGGCTGCAGCTGAGGAGAAGTCTCCTGTCATCCTCCAGGTTTCCAAGGGAGCCCGCAACTATGCCAACCAGACTCTTCTCCGCTATATGGCTGAAGGTGCAGTGGCATATGCAAAAGAGCTCGGTTGGGAGAACCCGCAGATTGTTCTCCACCTTGACCACGGTGATTCTTTCGAGCTTTGCAAGAGCTGCATCGACCTCGGATTCTCTTCCGTTATGATCGACGGCTCACATCTCCCTTACGAGGAGAATATCGCCCTCACAAGGCAGGTAGTCGAGTATGCACACAAATATGACGTTACCGTTGAGGCCGAGCTCGGCGTTCTCGCAGGTGTCGAGGATGAGGTAAGCGCAGCCGAGTCCCACTACACAAAGCCTGAGGAGGTCATCGACTTCAGCACCCGTACCGGATGCGACTCCCTCGCAATCTCCATCGGTACCTCACACGGAGCATACAAATTCAAACCGGAGCAGTGCACCCGCGACCCAAAGACCGGCCGTCTCGTACCTCCGCCACTCGCATTCGAC
>CAMBMK010000032.1 GCA_945868745.1 uncultured Bacteroidales bacterium | reverse complement strand
CGGAGCGCCCCTATTACCACACCGTCTGCGCCCTCTTCGCGGCACATCCTGATGTCCTCCAGCATGGAGGCCTCCTCCTGCGGGGAAAACACGAAATCGCCACCACGCGGACGCACAAGCACATTGACAGGGATGGTGCTTTCAGCCATGGCAGCCCTCAAAAGCTCCCTGGAAGGGGTGACGCCGCCCACCTCGAGCCTCCCGCAAAGCTCGATGCGCGATGCTCCTCCGGCAACAGCCTCCCTGACGTCCTGCAATGTCTCCGCACAGACCTCGATGAAACGCGGCATAGGGCAGATATTTCTATGTGGAAAGTACAATTCCGCGGACATCGGAGAAGTCCCTGCGGGCAAGGGCTTTCGGTGAAATCAGGAAATCAAAAACTCCGAAGTCCATGAAGTTGAGGACGAAATCGCTGCCCTCGAAAGAATCCACCTGCAGGAGAATCTCCCAATCCTCATAAGGATGGTCCCAGGTCTCCCATTCCCTGTGGTTCGGCGGAGAGAGCAGGCAATGGTCATCGCCATACTCTTCCTGGAGTTCGAAGGCAAACCTGACCTCAAGCTCGTCGGGAGAAGTCGGCTCGTCATCGTCGTCCAGCAGCACCACCTCCTCAAAGTCCTCCGTATCAGGGAAATACAGCACCTTCACAGCCTCCGGGCCGCTGATTGCACCTCCGATGCAGTCGGTCTGGGCCATATATCCGAGATAATGGTCAATCTTTGCAAAGAAAGAGAGAAGGCCCTTGTGGGGGAACACATTGTCCTTGTCATAAGGAGCCAGCTCCTCAAGATTGATCTGGCAGACAAAGAAATAAGGATATTCGTCACCCTCGCTGTCGATATAGGTCGGGTAGGCGTAATCTTTCGGAAGGTCGGGGTTGCCCCAGAAACGGGAGGCACACTGCTCCACTCGCTCGTAAGGCTTGGAAAGAACAAGATGTATCGGTGTCATATCTTTGTATTATTTAATCAAAAAGCACTTTTGGATTCATCCGGGAAGGGCTCTTCCATAAGAAGCCGTTTTGAAATAAAATGCCGACAACACTAAACATAGGCATCCCAGCGGCCGTCATCGCTGTGATAGTCCCGCAGCCAGGCCTCCGCCCCGGTGCTTCCGCAATCCATTGCACGGGACATATACTTGGCAATGATTTCAAGGGCCTCAGGTGCCTGGCGGGCGATTTCCTCTGCAATGGCATAGGCCGCCTCCGGGTCTCCCTCCTCGGACTTGTCCCACTGGATATCATCAAGATAGAAAGATATTTCACGGTCCTCAAAGATGTCATACTCGTCGATTCTGACCGTGAAAAAAGATAGAGTAAATACCTGGAGACGCTTCTCCCCGTTCATGAAGAAATGGACCGTCTCCGAAGTATGGTCATAGTCCAGGGCCACCCTTACCGGGCTGATGTCCCCCACCAGGAGGACCACGCTTTCGTCATCTACGGACTCCACAATGGCGCTTGGCCATTCCACGCTCCTGTCTTCGCAAAGGTTCATGCCGGGATGGAGTTCCTCCCTGTTGTAAGGAATCCTGACTCCCCCGCCTCCCTCGCTGAAGCTGCCCATATGCAGCAGATCGAATACTCTTACCATAATCTCCTCACGCCCGCCGCTTGTTGCGGGCACCGGATACAAACATAACATTTTTTTCCTTACAATCAAGAAGTTTCCCGGAATAATCCCGCAGCAACAGGACAGCCCATACGTTTCCGGTCAAAAAAATGTATATTTGCATTATTGCAATCAAGTAATCAGAATGAGAAAACTCCTTCTATCCGCAGCCATCATGCTGTCCGCATTGTGCTGCCTTGCCCAGAACGGGATAACAACCTGGAAATACAGCATCGAGAAGACAGCCGGCGACACGGTCAAGGTGGTATTTACAGGCAATATCGCCATGGGTTACCATACCTACTCCATAAAAGACGACAAAGCGCCCACGGAGTTCTTTGACGTAGAACTCGAGGGCGCCGAAACTGTTGGCGAAGTCTATGAGACGCTTAAAAGCAGGCTGATTGAAGGCCGCCAGGCCTATGAAGGCAGAATCCAGCTTGTCCAGAAACTGCGACTGACCTCCGGCAAAGCCCGCTACAAAGGCTCGATTTTCACAAGCTCATGCAGAATGGGGCAGTGCAGGGGCGAATACTTCGACTTCGACATTGAAATCTGAGAATCTTCATAAAGACCCCAGGCAAGCATTTTATCTGTAGCTGAAGCCGACACTGGAGTTGACCGCGCAGGAAACGACATTGTTGGCCGTAAATCCGTTGCTGCCCTCGACTGTCACAATGCCGAGGACGTGGAGATTCTCCCCTACCCATCCTTCTTCAACATCCAGGAGGTAAAACAGTTCTTCTGTCTCTCCGGCCTTTATGTCCACCTTTGTTCCGCTGAAGTCATTGGCTGAATTCTGTCCCGCGGCAATACGGACACAGTTGTTGTGGGTATTGAAACTGTCATCTCCATCCGCACCGGTCTGCTTGGCATAGATACCGTCTTCCAGCACCCACAGGCAGATGCCATACCTGTTATCCTCCGCAGCCTTCACACCGACCTTTACAACCAACTGGTTGCCGTCGAGAACGGTGGAAAGGGCGATACCCGCCTTTGCCACGGCGGCGGAATACTCCTTGTCGAAAAGCGTCTGGAAGCCGTCAAGATTGTTGTAATACTGCCATCTGATGTTTTTGTCAAGGTCCAGTACCAGAGTCGGATATGAGCGCACTCCCATAGCCCCGTCAAGAGATGCGGATAAATAGGCCGGGTCATTCTCACCGTAGGAATGGATGGCAGCAAGCTCCCATTTGCCTTCATTTTCGCTGTTGGCAGCAAACTTTCTCAGGAGCTTTATCATATAAGGGCAGTAACCGCAACCGGTCCCGGTGTATTGCTGGATGAGCACTTTGCGGGTAAAGTCGGTGCAGGACGGGTCGGTGTCCTCCGCAAGCTCCGGTATCGCAGCCGAAATCGCCGTGACGCTGACTGCATCCGTGTGCTTTGTCTTGTAGGCGGCCCAGAACGAATATTTGCCCGGGGTGGTAGTGGTAAACCTCATGTCAGGGATTTCCACAGGCTTGTTGGTCTGGGCATCATAAAAAGTGACATCCTCGGCAATGACGGTTTCACCCATCTTTACAGTGAGTACTGCACAGGACACGCCATCGGCACGGATAAGAGGTTCATCCACTTCAAGAGTCAGCTCACCCGTAGGCTTCTGCTCCTCCTGTTCCTGCTCCTGTTCCTGCTGATTGCCGTTTGGATTGTCGTCATCTTTGGTAAGGGTGCAGGAAACCGGCAGGCAGAGGAATCCTACAAGGCAGGAAATTACAGAAAATAATTTTATTGTCTTGATCATGATTGTCAGAAAGATGTTGTTATGAGAAGATTGACTCCGGTATATGCAGGGCTGTAGCGGCATACTCCTCCGGAGCAGATATAGCCGGCACGGTTGCGTCCGTAGCTGAGCTGCACACGGCTGCGGCCCTTGGAATAGCTGAAGCCGAAATTGTAATAATGCTTGCCGGTGAGTCCGCTGTTGTACATTTCGGATGCGAATATGTTCCATCTCGGTGCAAAGCTGACTTCAAACAGTCCGGCAAGCCAGTCGCCTTCGTAATCCCCGGAAGAGAGATACTGCAGCTCGGCGCGCAGGGCAGTTTTTTCGCAGAGGCGCCAGAGGGCATCGGCCACGAAAATGTTGGAAACATAGGTCCCCTGCTGATAGCCGTGGCTCGGACTCCACTCCTGACGCGAATAAAGCAGGGTGGTCCTGAGTTTTTTGTTCCAATGGATCTCAGCATCGGCGCTTATGTCCATCCACATCATCCTCTTGGAGCCGTCATCGGTCTGCGAAGGAGCGATTGTGCCGGCATAGGAGAAATTGCCGTGGAGTACCATATACTGGCTGCGGGAACGCCTGAGTGTATAGAACAGGTCAGCCTGCAATGCCGACTCGCCTACCACATTGGTCTGGTAGGGATTGAGGTTCGCAAGCATATAGGTATAATGCCTTGTGAGCGACGGCAGATAGTTGAGGGCATTGCCGGTACCCGAGCCGTACAGGGAAATCATGGTCCCCATATGGTCGAGGATCCTGAATGTTGCAGAGGCGCTGAATGCGTTGTAGTCATAGATTGCCTCGGCATAGATGGCAGCTCCCGTATGTGCACCGGCCACGCTCGGAGATGCGATATCCTTCCCTTTTGCGGCATATTCAGCCTTGAGCGAAAGGGCATCCCAGCCGAAATTGAGGCCTGCCGAATACATATTGAGATTAGGCGAGGTCAGGTTCATCGTGCTGAAATCAATGGCAGGGTCCTGCTCAAGTGACTCATACCTGTTGAGGAAACTGCCTTCCAGGGAAAGGAAGACGGAGTCCCAGTCAAGCAGGTTGTCGATATTGAGTACCACATCCGCACCCCTCACAAGGGAGGATGCATAGTCGCTGTAGAGCCTCGGACGGCCGCTCATCGCCTTGAGGGTCAGCCAGGAAGCCGGGCTGAACGACACGCTCAGGCCTTCAACAGAATTGTTGAATCCGAGATGGCGGTCTTCATATGAGCGGAAAACGAGTCCGTTGCCCCACTGGTCATAGATGTCTCCGATGTGGGCCGTGAAACCGTCTCCGGTCCAGCGGATATACTTGGAGCCGAGCATAAACTGCTTCGGATTGCCCATGGTGCCGATTTCATAGCCGTACAGGGCTGGAAGATAGGCCTCGACCTGCATCCCTGCGGAAAACTTCCCGCAGCTGTAGTCCATCTTGAGATAGTCGTTGGCTCCGAAGCGGTCTTCGGGTGCGTTCACGCCCAGCCCATCGTCCTGAAAATACCGGATATTGTTGGACTCAAGGCTTGCCGAAAACACACCAATGCCGGTCTGGGCACTGGATAAAGTCCAGGACACCAGACCGGCGATGGCTAGGATAGTCAGTCTAACGTTTTGACGCATAACTCTCTACATACTTCCTCATACCTTCCTCGATATCGACGTGCTTTACTTTTATGGTTTCGCACTTCTTGACTGCCTTCATAGGAGTCTTGCTCCTTACGGTGCTGTTGGTGCGTCCGTAAATGCCGTTGGCAGAGCCGATACCGGCTGACTTGGCCGACTTGACGGAAGCGGTCTCTACCGGAGGTACATTGGTATCCTCTTCAGTCCATCCCTTGGTAAGGACGAGAGAACCAACAGTAGTAAACTCCGGGATATAGCCGTAGATACCGTAGAACTGCATTGCATTCAGGTAGTAAGAGACGCCCTGATATTCAAACGGATTGACTATGAGGGAAGCATTGTCAGCAGCAACTTCCACAGGGAAATCGGCATTCTCGTAGTTTTCGTTGATGCTGATGTAGCCTGTTCCGGAGGTGATGTCATATCCTGCAAGGTAAAGCGTTGTGGTGACGGACTTGAGAGGATAGAACCTTACCTGGTTGATTGGTGCTACTACAGAACCGTCTTCCTTCACCTCGAGATACCACTTCGGACCGCAGTCCCAGATCATCGATTCGATGTCATAACCGTTGTAGGAGTCGCTTACGAAGAGGTCAAAAGGACTCACGGTTTCAAAATAATAACCGTTGGACTCATAGCCGAAGCCCATGCAGAGCAGACGGTTCTGGCCCCTGAGCTTGGCGTTGAACTCGTCAACCTCCTGCTTGAACTGTCCGTAAAGGGCATCAACCTCTTCAGCTTCCATTCCTACCATCTCCTTGTAGGTATCATATACCGATGCAGGAAGGGTCTCAGGATAGGTGAATCCGTCGGAAATGGTCACCTTGCAGTTCCGTACGCCCCCGTCGGTTACATTGCCATACCAGTCAGTATAAGAGACTGGGGCGCTCATTGTCCACTCGCCGAGAAGGTCCTTGAAGAGCGGAGACTCCACGGCAGGCTTTGCAGGCTCCCTGTCGGAAGAGTTAACTGCAGTGGCAGAAAGGTTCTCGTCAATGTTGTTTGATGTAGCCTCCTCATTGTAGGCAAGGACGGCAAGACGAGTCTCGGCGTCAGGCATTGAGGTGAACATCACATTGAGTCCCTCGTCGGAGTTGATGAGGGCAACCTCGTCCTCGGTGAAGGAGTTGCCGTTTTCCACGATATTGTTGTAGGTGATTCCGCTGTTGAACATCATGCCGAACTCCCTTTCATAGTTGGCGGCGTACCTTGCGGACACAGCATCCTTGCTGGTACACTTGACGTTGAACCATACCTCGTACGGAGAAGATTCTCCGGTATCAGGGTTGTTGATGGCCTTGACTTCGACCTCCGGAGCAGGAAGGGTCTTGGCCGTGGTGGACACAATCTCGTGATAGAACTTCTGGGTGGTGCCTGTCTCGTCTCCCATAGCGGTAAGGAGCACGTGGAAGTCAGACTCGGGATCTACATAATGGAAAAGTTCGCTAAGGTCGAATTTCTGCTTTGCCTGAAGTGTCATCGCACCGTTGTAGAATCCGAAATATGAGGTCACTGCCCACTGGAGGTAATCCTCATTGCCGTCGATGAACTGGAGGAACATCTGATATGTCTCCTCGTCAAGGATCATCACGCAGTACTGGTAAACATTGTTGTCAGGAGAGATGGTGATTGTACCGTTGACGGCTCCCATTTCGGCCTGGATGTCCACATTGGCATCAAGGAGAGCCGGCGGGTCAAGCACAATCAGGCGGCGTGTGAAGTATCCGGTCCAGAAGTCGTCTTCAGGGTAGCTCAGGTCGCAATTTTCGGCTGCAAGCGGGCCCCAGCCGCCTCCCTGGCTGTCGCGATACTCATAATATGCGTCATAGTCAAAGAGCGGAACGAAATAACCGCCTTCCGGCATACCCCATGGATTGTCCTCGGCCTCGCCCCAGGCAAATTCGCCGGCAGCATAGATGATAGGCTCTCCCGGCACAAAAGGAGTGTGGAGCATATAAGAATCAGGCTCACCGGACCACGGGTCCACGAATTCAACCTCCACATTGTCGGAATTGAAGACAAGTGTCACGTCCTCCATAGTGCTCTGCTGGCCGTTCTGGATAAGTCCGGTCGCGTCGTCCTGAGCAAACATGCCCACCTTGCCTGAGAGGTAGAACGGAAGTGAACCGACATTGTAGCGGATTGCGTTGCCGGCATCCTTTACGCTCTGCGGGACCTTGATATGGAATTTGAATCCGTCAGGATACTTCTCTACAACGGTGAAGGTCTCCACATAGTCAAGAGTGGTCACCTCGACCTTGAGAAGGTGCTTGTAGAAGCTCTCTTCGGACTCTTTGAAGGCAAACACCACGGTATAGGTGCTCTGCGGGGAAAGACCGCGTACTGTGACAGTGTTCTCTCCGTCGGAAAGGTCACCGGCAGTACCGGTTGCAAAAAGGACCTGGGGATCCTCCACGAGCTGCTCTCCGGAAGGGAATGAAAGATAGGCGTATCCGGTAAGACCTTTGGTCTTGAGGACAAGCTCTGCTGAAAGAAGGTCCGGAGTCACCTTGACCGCCGAGGCCTCGGGTTCAACAACTGTAGGAACTTCCGGCTCCTTATTATTATTGTCCGGATCAGTAGTTTCCTCAGTTTTCTGACATCCTGAAAGGAAGGCCAGAATGATACCCCCCCCAATCAGGAGGGAAAGAAATGACTTTTTCATTGTATAATAATTGAATAGTGATGTTCTTTCAGGGATATATTCAAAACGCTACCAGCTGATTGAGCGGCAAAATTAAGAAAATCATTCATATTTTCAAATTTTTCAACATTATTTTTAACTTTGCAAACATTAATGACTTACGCGCATATTTTATTGCATCAGATGTAACATTGCAATATTTTTATCGGCTGTTTGATTATAATTATTAATAAAATATCACAAATCATTATTCTTTTTCTTTATGAAACGGTTTATTCTGCTTTTCATCCTCCTTACCGCCGGATTCGCGGCATCCGCGCAGATTCCGTCTGTCAAACTGGAAGACCGCACCGGCCGCGAAGTCCTTTCGACCTCGATTGTTGACGGGGAGACCCCGGCTGTCATATCATTCTGGGCAGTGACCTGCGACCCGTGTATCCAGGAACTCGATGCCATCTGCGAGGCCTTTGAAGACTGGCAGGAGCAGGCAGAGTTCAGGATCATCGCAGTATCCACCGACGACGTGCGCCATCTGGCAAAGGCGAAGGCCCTGACCAAAGGCCACATGTGGGACTGCTTCACACTGCTCTTCGACCCCAACAACGATTTCAAGAGAGCGATGAACGTGGTGGACACTCCGCAGGTGTTCGTCATCGGCAGGGACGGAAAGATTGTCTATTCCCACACCGGCTACAATCCCGGAAGCGAAAAAGAGATACTTGAAGCCCTGAAAAAAGCCCAATAGGGTCATTTGAGTGCATATTCGCTCAGTTTATGCCCCGGACGCAGCTGCATTCGGGGATTATTTCGTAAATTGCAGGTTCCGGGGAATTCCGGGAAAAAGACGTGACTATGGGACATGAACCGAAAATCGTCCTCCTTACCGGAGGGAGCAGCGGCATCGGAATGGCCACTGCGGATATGCTGGCGGAAAAAGGCGGAATGATTGTCTATAAGGCCTCGAGAAGCGCCAGGGGACCGGTCAATGAGTATATGGACAGCGGAGGCATGACCATCCCGCTTGCCCTTGATGTCAACGATGAGGCGGCCGTCCGCGCGGCTGTGGACAGGATTGTCCGCGAGCATGGCAGAATCGACGTGCTTGTGAGCAACGCCGGCAACGGCATCGGCGGTGCAGTGGAAGACACCTCCGACGGGGAGGCAAGATACCAGTTTGAAACCACTTTCTTCGGCTCGATGAATATGGTCAGGGCCTGTCTCCCTGTGATGCGTACCCGGGGAAGCGGGAAAATCATCCTCGTAGGCTCTGTGGCATCGTTCATCCCCCTCCCCTTCCAGGCCTATTATTCCGCGGCGAAATCAGCCCTCCTGTCGATGGCAAGGTCGCTGTCAATAGAGCTGAAGGGTACCGGGGTAAGCTGCGGATGCATCCTTCCCGGAGATGTGAAGACGGGTTTTACAGCCAACAGGAAGATGACCGCAAAGGCACAGGAGCGCAGCTCGGCCTACCATGACGCCACCCTGCGGTCAATAGCGAAGATGGAGATGGACGAGCAGTCGGGGATGCCTCCGGAGGCCATCGCAAAGGTCATAATGCGTCAGGTCCGCAGGAAAGGCAGGGTGAGGACAAGCGTAATCCCGGGATTTGGCTACAAGCTCATCGGGCTTGCGTGGAAAATCCTCCCGGAAAGATTTATCCTGTGGGTAGTCGGACTTCTATATACTTAGGGGTTGCGCAGCTGCGCAAATCTCTTTATTGATTGGGAATGGGAAACAGACTGAAGACAACAGCAGCAATGATTCTGGTTGTGGTCTGTGCGGCACTTTCAGCCGCAGCGCAGACCACCAGGATAAAGGGAAGGGTTACCGACGCCTCCGACGGCAGCGGCATCCCCTTCGCAGCCGTTTTCTTCAAAGGCACGACTGTGGGCACAAGCACCGACCTCGACGGATATTACATCCTGGAAGTCAGGGACATAGACACCCCGGTAATATGCGTGCAGATCCTCGGCTACGAATCCCTGGAGCGCAATATCTCCCTCCACCACTACAACAGGGCGGACTTTGAGCTTGCAATGACCGACCACCGGCTCAATGCCGCACTCGTCAAGCCGGACAACCGGCGGATGAAACGCATCCTCCGCAACATCGACGCCAACCGCGACCGCAACAACCCGGAGAAGAGGGACGCATACAAATGCGGCATTTACAGCAAGATGGAGCTTGACCTGTCAGACCCCGGAGAAACTCTTCTCAAAAGCTCCCTGCTGAAGGAAATAGATTTCATATCCGACTATATGGACACCTCCGCGCTGTCCGGAAAACCATACCTGCCGGTGCTGATTTCGGAATCGAGGGGCACAAGATACCACACCTCCAGCCCGACCTCGGACAGGGAGATACTCCACGCCAGCCGCATCTCCGGAGTCAACAAAGACAATCTGCTCCAGCAGTTTACCGGCAGCATGCAGCTCAGGGTGAACATGTATGACACCTTCCTGGATGCGTTCAACGTAAAAATCCCGTCCCCCATCGCAGCGGGCGGCAATGCCTTTTACAACTATTATCTCATTGACAGTCTGAATATTGACGGGCGCAAGACATACTACATACGTTTCCATCCCAACAAACTCTTCACCTCACCCGTGCTCGACGGGGAGATGAAAATCGACACAGGCGACTGGGCATTGGTGGAGTTTCACGGCAGGCTTGTCAAAGACAGGAATATCAACTGGATAGAGGACCTCATCCTCGATTTCGAATACCGGAGGCTGCCGGACGGGACGTGGTTCTACAAAAAGGACCGTTTCCACGCGGAGTTTTCCCTCGACCTGACCGAATGGAGCAATATCCTCTCATTTCTCGGGACCCACGAAGTCCACTATCTCGACCCGGTCTTCGAGCCGCCCACGGAAGAAGAGTCTGCTGCTCTGAAGCACTATGTGACGGTGGAAAGCGGTGCCAATGACAAAAGCGAAGAATACTGGGAAAAAGAGAGGCCATATGAGCTCTCCGAAAAGGAGAAGGGGATCTATGCAATGGTGGACTCGATCAAGACCACAAAGACCTACAGGATTACATACGGCATCGGGGAATCCCTGGCAAACGACCATATCAGCCTTGGGAAAATAGCCTACGGCCCGATATTCAACACATTGAGTTTCAACAACACCGAAGGTCTGCGCGTCAGTCTGGGCCTGCGCACCACCCCGTCGTTCTCAAAGAAGACGAGGCTTTCGGGCTACGGGGCCTACGGATTCAAGGACCACAGGTTCAAGGGAGGCGGGAGCATCGAGTACCTGTTCAGCATGGACCCGTTCCGCAAGCTGACGCTTTCGGGCAAGAGCGATTTCATCCAGCTCGGAAGGGGTAACGGCCAGTACCGCGACAACAGCATACTGCGCTCCGTCCTCAGCAAGCAGAAGGGTATGAGGAAGAGCCCGGTGGAGGAGTTCGTGCTCAAATACCAGCACGAATGGCCTTCCACCGTAAACAGCACGTTTTCCCTTGAGACAAGACGCATTTTCAGCAATGAGTTCGTGCCGATGTTTACCCCGGACGGTGTGGAAATCAGCAGCGTACAGATGACTCAGGCCCATCTGACCAACCGTTTCTCCTGGAAGGAAAGCGTCTCAAGGGGAGATTTCAAGAAGGAATACCTTTTTACCAAATACCCTATCGTGACATTCGATGTCATGGGTACGGTGAAGGGAATGCTCAATGACTACGGCTATGTAAGGACCGAACTGACTGCCGATTACAGGCTTCCGCTGCCTCCTGCCGGACACTCCCGCTTCACAGTCAACGCGGGATTCATCACGGGCACGGTACCATACCCGTTCCTGAAGCTTCACGCCGGCAATTCCTCATACATATTCAGCAGGACCTCGTTCTCCTGCATGAATTACTACGAATTTGCCTCGGACAGATGGGTTGAACTCTTTTACGAACACAATTTCGGAGGCTTCTTCCTCGGCCACATCCCGCTTCTCAAGAAGCTGGACCTCAGGGAGGTATTCTCATTCAAATGCGCCTGGGGAAGCCTTTCCGGACGCAACAACGGCAAACTCGGCTCCCCTTATGCACAGGATGCCCCGATGCTGTTCCCTTCCGGAATGGACTCGCTCGAAAAGCCTTACTCCGAGGTAGGATTCGGCATCACCAACATACTCAACGTGCTGAGGGTTGACGCAATATGGAGGCTTACCCACCGCTATGTGGACCTGCCTGACGGCACTCGCACCAGGGCAAGCAACCTCTTCGACATCAACATCGGTCTTGAGATTGATTTCTGATCAGAACGAAAAGACGTATCCTACGCCAACATTGATCCTGTCGGACTTCAACGTCACGGAAGGCACCTTGAGGGCAGTTCCCTCCTTGTTGGAATCGATTTCCCTGTCCATGCACCTGTCATAGAGGCAGTAGAACTTGATTGCGCTCCTGGCGTCAAGGAGCCATTCCACGCCGGCTTCAGCCCTCCACCTGTTGACATAGACATCGTTGTGCCCCTCCCATACAGCCTGGTCGAACAGGTCAGTGTCAAAAGACTCAACGCTCCACTTCGGACCGTTCAGGGCCACCTTCATCTCACACAGGGCATAAGGCTCGAACGGCGCACTGTAGAACTTGTATGCCACCTTGAGGCGGGTGCGCGACTCGAGCAGGAACCTTGTCTTCTGGAACTCGTTGATGTCCTTGGTGCGGTATGTCCCCTGCACCTTTTCACGGACCGAAAATCTCCACGGGCCATATTTGAGAGAGGCCATGAGACCTACAGTACCGCGGTGGCGCCAGTCGGTGTAGCCGATGCCTCCGTCAGTAGTCTTCGCCACGGCAATGGCATTGTACTCTATGTCCGATTTGAGCCAGCTGCATATCTTGTACGACAGGCCGGCTCCGGTATATGAGCGGTCGAAAGAGAAATCGCCGCCAAAGCGGAGCTCCTCATTGGCATACAGATGCAAGCCCTTGGTTATCTTGTAGTCAGCCTCCGCCGATACCCTTGTCCCGAACACTGTGCCATCCTCATTTTCCTGGCCGCGGGCAGATGTAAGCGGCAGGATGGCGGCAAAAAGCGCCGCGACCAACATTTTCCTTTTCATAAGCCTATCCCAAAAAGTCCTTTGCCTTTGTCAGATTGTCGATTGTATTGCGCTTTCCCGGCTCGGTACGGTATGTCACCTTCACGAATGCCGAGTCCTTGAGGAAGTCCACGGAACCGATTTCAATGTCCTCCACCTTGATGCCGGTGCGCTTTTCGATGTCGGCGATGAGCTCCGCCCTCTTTTCAGGCACAATCAGGTCTATGCGGTCATAGGTGATGAGCTTTGTCGAGCGGTCCTTGATGAAGCTGCGCGACTCCAGAAACCATATGAGGCCTATGAGCAGCAGGTTGACAAGCACAAGCTCGGCATATGAGATATTGAGAGCCAGACCGTTGATGACTGATACGGCGATGATTATGAACAGATATGTCATCTCCCTTACCGGGACTGTCTCGGTCCTGTACCTTATCATCCCGAAAATGGCGAATAGCCCAAGCGCAAAGCCTATCTGCATCTTGACGTTTTCCATCACGAAAAGCAGCAGGAACATCGCGGACGAGAAGATCATGAATGTGAAGAAATAGTCCCTCCTGTGGCTTTTGCGGTAATAGAAAAAGCCCACTATTATCAGGGAAACCAGCAGGTTGAAGCCGAAATTGAGCAGCAGGTGCATTACGCTCTGCGGGTCGAAAAGCGGGATTCCGAGAAATGTGGCCGTTTCCCTGACCTCATAGCCGAACTCCGCCGCAATCGACGGGTCAAAATCCGAAAATGCGCCCGAAAGGGTGTCTGCCGCTTCCACGGACATATTCTGCGCCGCCGCGAAAGGGTCTGTAATGTTCAAAAGGTTCATATCAATTCTGTATTTGTCATTTTTTCAACATATCTGATGCGCTGCTTGAAGCGTCCCCTGGAGACTCCCGGCTCCGTAAGGGCCACTGCAAAACAGTATTTGCTTATCCTCGCGGGGAATACGCGGTGCTCCAGCAGAATCCCCTTCATCTGCGAAGAGGCCCTTCCGTCCTGCTTGAGCTCGATTATCACTGCATCCGCAAGGTCAGCCCGGGAGCCGTGACGGAAATTGGTGAAGGACAGGCAGGTATCTATGGTGAGCCTCTCCGTCCCCGCCGGATTGACCAGGGTGATTCTCCTGAATGAGGTTCCGGCTTCCGGGGAAAGCTGCGGGGCCGTCCACCACGAATGCGAGGCAAGATACTCCGCCGCACCGCTGCACCGGCCGAAGTCCATCACCGCGTCGGAAGGGATTGCAGTGCGTTTTTTCTTTGTACGGCCGCGGTTGTTCTTGTGCTTGATTTCGAGGAAGGTCTCCCCTGTCATATACGTGCGCACACGGACTTTCTCCCTGACCTTCCTGCCGCTGTGATGCATACGGTACATCTCAAGGCCGGGGGTGTCGTAATAGACCGAATCATAGTCCTGCACCTTCCTTCCGCATATTTCGAAGACACGGTATCCTGCGGCAGATGCATCCTGGAGGATCTCCACAAGCCTGCGCTCCGTGGTCACATACTTGGTGTCGATGCGGTTCATAAGGCGGATGGACTCCATCTCCCCAAGGGTGATGGGGCTCATGGAGGCAATGGCGGGAAGATGTTCGAAATCTATGTGCGTCATTTTTCCACTATGTATTCGAATACCTTGATTGTCTTGAGCTTGCCGTTTGGCAGATAATTGTATTGCTTCTTTTTGGTGCCGTCCTCATTGTACTCGTATTTGCGGATGAGCTGTGGCTTGTCGCGGTCGTCGTAATAGACTTCCTTCACTATCCTGCCGTTGTCTCCGTACTCGTAGGTCTCACGCCATTTCTGACCGTAGCTTGCATACTCGATCTCTTCAATCCTGCGTCCCTCCGAGTCATAGGTTGTCACCCTGTCGAGCCAGCGCGTCTTTGTCTTGGCATCCGTATTCCATTCCTTTATGGTCATATTGCGGCGCGCCTCCCTCTTGGCAAGTTCGGCCTCGGTGAGGTTCTGCGCGGACGCGGCGGCACATACCGAGAAAATGAAAAACAGTACAATGAATATTCGTTTCATATCTGTGTATTTTGATTGTTTTCCTGATCAACGGGCTTTCCGGGCGCCGAAAGTGAATCCACGACCGAAGCGAATGCCTTTCCGAGCGAATCGAGCCGCGGAAGATACTCCGGGCTGATCGGGTCCGCGGCAGGAGACTCCATGGTAAGCGGATTGATCGGGGTGCCGTTTTTCCATACCCTGAAATCAAGATGCGGCCCGGTGGCAGTGCCGGTCATGCCTACATATCCTATCACCTGCCCCTGGCTTACCCTCTGGCCTACTTTCAGGCCTGAGGCATACTTGGAAAGATGCATGTAGGAGGTGGTATAGACCGAATTGTGACGTATTTTGACGGTGTTGCCCCCGCCTCCGGCCCAGCCCTTGCTGATGACGGTCCCGTCGCCGATGCTCATCACCGGAGTACCTGTCGGGGCAGCATAGTCAACAGCCGTATGCGGACGCACGGTACCGTGGACCGGGTGTTTCCTGTGGTAAGAAAAGCCGGAAGAGATGCGCTTGAACTGGAGCGGGGCCTTGAGGAATGCCTTGCGCAGGCTTTCCCCGTCCGGTGCCCAATAGAGGTTGCCTCCGTCCCCGGTGTCAAGCCTTATTGCGGGGATATCCTTTTCCCCGCGCGAGAAAAGCGAATAATGGATTGCGCTTATGTCTATGATTTCCCCTTCACACACCCTCTCGTCATAGATTACCCTGAAGCGGTCGCCGTCCTGAAGGCCGAAGAAATCGACGGTCCAGGCATAGATGTCAGACAGGTCAAGAATCAGCTGCACCGGCGCATCGGCAGCCTTCATGTCGTTCCAGAGCGAAGAATGGATGGTGACATCAGCAAACCTGCGGAGGGTGTCAACCTGCCGCGAAGCAGTCCAGACGCCATATGGCTCAGTGCAGCGGAAGATGGTCATATCCACCCGGTTGTTGTCATATATCAGATACTTAAGCTCCCCGAGGGTGTCAGGGCCGCAGGTGTAGTACGCGTGGATTGCATTGCCGGAGCGGAGCTTGCGCATATCGAATACGCTGTCGCCCGCAGCTGCAAGCTCCATCGCGCCGCCCTGGTCCATTCCGAGCCTGCGGAGCATGGTGGCAAAGACTTCCCCGTTCTTTACTGCACCGTGCGCACAATAGAACGAGTCGGTACAGAATCCGAGAGGATAGACCGTATCCTTCTTTTCGGCAGGCTCCTCCATCGGCGACGCCTTCCTGAAATTGCAGGACTGGCCCAGGACAAGGGCTGATACGAGGACGGCTGCCAATGTAATTGCTCTCATAAAAAAGATGTGTCAGATGCTGTAACCATTCAGAAATGCTAATTTAATAAAAATATAACAAATTACCTCATTCTTGCTAACTTTGCACCTGCCAAACCTGATAATATTATGGAGATAACACCTGTTGCCGACTTCCGCTGTCCCCTGACTTCAAAATTCGGCGTCCCGCGCCAGAGCGGGGTTGTGCCTGACCTGGAGGGGACCATCGTATTCAGACCCGGGTTCCGCTGCGACGATGCCCTCCGCGGCATCGAAGGATTTGAGTACCTGTGGCTCATATGGGAGTTCTCCGGGGCTGTCAGGAAAGGGGCGGAATGCCCGCAGGACGGTCCCCTCCGGCAGCCGACAGTACGTCCGCCGAGGCTCGGCGGCAATACCTCTATGGGCGTTTTCGCCACACGCTCCCCTTTCAGGCCCAACAGGCTCGGACTGTCCTCGGTACGGATTTCGTCCATTGAGCACGGCACGCCGGAGGGGACCGTCATCCATGTCAGCGGGGCCGACCTTATGGACGGGACTCCCATCTATGACATAAAGCCTTATGTGGCCTACTCCGATGCCCATCCCGGGGCCGGATGCGGGTTTACAGATGCTGTGCAGTGGGAGCCTCTGGAGGTGGTTTTCCCGGAGCATCTGCAGGCTGCGGCAGCAAGCCTCTCAGGGCAGGAAAGCATCGCTGCCATCCGCGGGCTTTTGGCCCAGGACCCGCGTCCGCAATACCACCGCGACCCCTGCCGCATCTACGGGATGCCGTACGGGCACATGGACGTACGCTTCCGGGTGGAAGACGGAAGAGTGCTGGTTACAGAAATCATAAAGATTTGAGATATGGTTCCGAAAGATCCCGCCATGCTTGTAAGCTGGCTCAACATGAAGATGAGGGACGAAGGATTGTCCTTCGAAGAACTGTGCAGCGCAGAGGACCTGGACATGGAGGAGGTCACCTCCCGTCTTGAAGCTGCCGGATACAGCTATGACCCCGTTTCAAAGAGGTTCAGATAGACACCTGCGGGGAGGTCCGGACAGAGGTTCGGGGCTGTCAGGACGGGCTATTTGTCTATATTATTGTCCAATTTGTCCATATTTGACAATTATTTCGTATTTTTGGAAATACTAAACTCTGGACCTTGATGAAAAGAACCCTTTTGACGGCAGCAATCGCCGTATTTATGACCCTGGTATCCATCTCGGAGGCCAGGGCGCAGTTCGGAATATATGTCGGATACCAGGCTGCACGATATACAGACAACGGCAAGATTGACGACAAGCCTTTCAACGGAGTCCGTCTGGAACTGGACTATACCTGGATGTTCGGAAAGTATTTCGGCACGGGTATCGGCGCCGGATATTCATTTGACACAAGGGACAACGGCTCCTACGCATTTCCAGGGGAAGTTCTCGCCAATTTTTCGACACAGGAGCAGTATGTCTATATCCCTCTCAAGCTGAAAATCAATCTCCCGATAAACGGGGACGTAGCGCTCGAGCTCTCCGGCGGTCCGTCGCTATCCTATGCACTGGCAGGCTCCGATACGTTCGATTTCACACATGGACTGGACAATCCGCTCAGTTTCACCTACGATATGTATGCCGACCGCATCGAATCGGACGACCTCCCTTCCTATGTGATTGACGTGCTCAACAGCTCCCTTGAAAAGAGCAGGTACGAAAGGTTCGGAATAGACATGACGGCCGGGGCGGGACTGAGGATTTCCAAAAATGTGAGGATTGAAGGCGCAATGTCCTGGTACATGACCAACCAGCTCAAGAAATCGGCCGGGGGCAAGCTCAGCCGCAGGCTGTGGACGGCTGGAGTGTCATTCCTGTTTTAGGAATACCCGGCACCGTCATCCCACGTCAATCATTCTCCGGGACCAGGGCCCTGCCTCTCAGGGCAGAAGGATGTCGGCCAACTCCGTAAATGAGCCTGCCCTGACAAGCCTCGGATGGTCAAACTCCTCCGTCTTTTCGTGCTCCCAGGTAATCCTGAAAGGGATGAAGATCCCGTTGCCTCCAAGGTCAAGCACAGGCTTTATGTCAGATTTGAACGAATTGCCCACCATCAGGAATTCTTCAATCCTGATACCCTCACGGGCACATATCCGGGCATATTCATCCGCATTCTTGTCTGACACAATCTCCACAAGGTCAAAGAAATCCGAAAGCCCCGACCTGCCGACCTTCATTTTCTGGTCAAGAAGGTCGCCCTTTGTGAGAAGTATCATCCTGTAGAGGCCCGAGCTTCTTATCGCCCCGAGCGTTTCCCTCACCCCCGGCATCGGATTGCAGGGATTGCGCAGGATCGAGAGGCCGGCGTCAAGGATGCGTGCGGTCATATCGCCGTCAAGGCTTCTTCCTGCAAGGGATACTGCTGTAGATATCAGGCTGATGGTAAAGGCTTTGGCTCCGTATCCGAGAGTAGGCATATTGGCTTCCTCCATCTCATAGAGCCTTGCCGACAGCTCCTCTTCCGTGCCGTAGTCCTTCAGCACTTCAGCCCACCTGCTTTCCGCCTCGCGGAAAAGGGGCTCGTTTTCCCACAGCGTGTCGTCCGCATCAAACGCCACCGCCCTGACATTTTCAAATCTCCTGTCCATTATCGTTTCAAGCATGCGGCTGACAAAAAGGGAGCTTTTCAGTCAGCCTCGGTTAAAAAACGGACGGGCCGCCTCTGTGGCAGTCCGTCCTTATACCTGTGGCGACAGAAATTACTTCTGGCGGCTCTTGTATCTCTGGTAGAATTTATCAACACGGCCGGCGGTGTCAACAAGCTTGACTTTGCCAGTGTAGAACGGGTGAGAAGTGTTGGAAATCTCGACCTTTACAACCGGGTACTCAACTCCGTCAACCTCGAGGGTTTCCTTTGTGGTTGCGCAAGAGCGTGTGATGAACACGGTGTCGTTTGACATATCCTTGAAAGCTACAAGACGGTAGGTTTCGGGATGAATTCCTT
>CAMBMK010000031.1 GCA_945868745.1 uncultured Bacteroidales bacterium | reverse complement strand
GACACAAGCATATAAATCTCAGAGGATGAGATCTTTTCATTGCCCGAATCGTCAAGGGTATAGGTAAGGATGTGGACATCGGACTTGACCGAGGCCATGATCTGCCCGAGATTGTCGATATTGAAGGAGGCAATCCTGTACTGCTCCACGGCCTCGTCAACCCTGCCGGAAATGCTTGCCGAAAGGTCAACGCCCAAAGGCTTCTTTGAATATGAGGCCACTGATACGGCATTGGAGGAGTCAATCGGGGAAACCACAAGAAGAATGTCCATTCCGAGAGACTCGAGGTTGTTCTTGACCGAATCGGCCTCGAATGAGGAATAGTCGCTGTACTGGGCAAGTTCGTCATCTGCCAGGACAGGCATCACAATTCCGGAACGGTCAACCACGGCTACCTTCTGCGTCTTGTCCTTGCCTGCCATCATGATGACGGAAGGCAGGATGCACATCGCGGCAAACAGGATCGGGACGAGGAAGGTTGTAAGGATGAATGATTTTTTCTTTACGCGTGTGATGTATTCGCGCCCGATGATGACATTGATGATATGCAGGTTCATAGCTTATTCTCCTTCAGTTACAAGTTTGATGAAAATATCGTTCATCCTCGGTATCAACTCCTTGAAGGAATTGACCTGGATACCCGCAGAAAGGATGGCCGAAAGGGCATCATTGGTCTGGACTCCGGCTCCGAGCGAAAGGACTGCCGTGTGGCGCCCGGCATTGTTGACATCGGAAAGCACCGAGAACACTCCCTCTGCAGCCTCCACAGCGGATTCACCGGTGTAGATGAGCTCGATATTGTTGTTGCCGTATTTGTGGCGTATCTCATCCACGCCACCGGTTATCACAAGCTTCGACCTGTTGATGAGGGCAATGCTGTCGCAAAGCTCCTCCACCGACTCCATATTGTGGGTGGAAAGGATGATTGTGGCACCCTCGTCCTTGAGGCGGAGAATCTCCTTGCGGATGAGTTCGGCATTGACCGGGTCGAATCCGGAGAAAGGCTCGTCAAGAATCATCAGGGAAGGCTTGTGGACCACCGTGGTGATGAACTGGACCTTCTGGGCCATACCCTTGGAAAGTTCCTCGACCTTTTTCTTCCACCAGTCCTGGATGCCGAAGCGCACAAACCACTTCTTGAGCTCGGCCTGGGCGTCACGCGCGCTCATGCCCTTGAGCTGTGCAAGGTACATGGCCTGGTCACCGACTTCCATCTTGCGGTAAAGACCCCTCTCTTCAGGGAGATAACCTATGCGGGCCACATCCTGCGATGTGATCGGGCGGCCGTCGAAGAGGACAGTCCCCGAATTGGGAATGGTGATGCGGTTGATGATGCGGATCAGTGTGGTCTTTCCGGCTCCGTTCGGACCGAGAAGACCGAAAATCTGCCCCTTGGGGATATCAAGCGACACCCTGTCAAGCGCGACCTTTTCGCCGAATGACTTGCAGATGTCCTGACATTTTATAATTTCCATAGATTGTTGGATGTTAATCAGTTGTATTATTAAAGAATCTGCTCAAAAAATCATGAGAGTATCTTGGCCACAAGCTCCGTCAGCAGATCGGAAGGGTCAGCCTCCCCGGCCCCGCCGCCCTTACCCTTGAAGTCATATTCTTCGAGCAGGGACACTATGGCCATACATTTCCTGACCGGATATTTTGTCACGGCCATGTCGTATTCCCTGAAAAAATATGGATTGACGCCGAGTACGGCAGCCTTGTCAGACGGAGAAGGTGACGGATTGCGCATCCGCAGGGCCTGATACTTCAGTATCCTGTAGAAATGGGTGTATAAAGCACTTACGGCCATCGGCAAGGCAAATTTAGGTGCCTGTCCGATATGGGCGGCAAGCCTCATCGACCTGGCGGCATCATGCCCCGACAGGGCCTTTGTAAGCTCGAAGATGCTGAACTCGCGGCTGACTCCGACATTGGCCTCGATATCAGCCACTCCCACTGCAGAGGCACCCTCAGGAAGGTTTTTCCTCAGCTTTTCAGTCTCAAGGGCGATTTTGCCCAGGTCGGTCCCGGCATATTCGGCAAGAAGCGAAGCAGCATCCGGGTCAATCCTGAGGCCGAGACTGCCGTAATAAGACATAATCCAGGATGGCATCTCGTAATCCCTCTTCGCAACTGACTCAAGCACAATGCCTTTCTTGACACAATTCTTATACAGCGAACGTCTTTTGTCAGCGGATGCACCCCTCATCAGAAGCACAAGCACGGTAGATTCCATCGGGTCGGCCACATAGTCAGCAAGATCCTCCAGGCGTGAAAGCTTCTGGGCATCACGGACGACCACAAGGCGGCGTTCAGCCATCATCGGATAGCTCCTCGCATCGGCTCCGACGGAGGCCGCATCAGTGTCCATACCGTAGCAGACCGTCTGGTTGAAATCCCTCTCGGAATCATCGAGGGCATTGGCAACGATTTCGTCACAAACCATTTCCGGATAATACGGCTCATCCCCCATAAGGAGGTAAACGGGGGCGAAGATGCCCCTGCGGACATCTTCAATTATCTGCCTGCTCTGCGCGGCTGCATCCTGAGTCTTTGCCATCCGTGGTCTGAATTGCGCTGCATCCACATCGGGATTACGGATTAATCCGCGATGGACCGTTCAACGGAAAAAGGCTGCCGTCGCAGTGACGGCAGCCGGACTATCTTTATTCGTTTCTCTTTTCCTTTGCTCTCACGAGTTTTTCTTTCATCGCGTCAGCCGCCTCGTTGACGGCATTTTCGAATGAAGGTGCGGTCTTCTCTACAATGAGGTCCCCGCCCGGTACGTGTACCTGAAGTTTCACACTTTTGTTGTCAGGTTTTTCGAGAAGAGCAAGAGCCACCTCCACGGAAGTGATCTGCTCGTCGAATTTTTCAAGTTTGCCTACCTTCTTCTCAACGAAATCGAGAAGTTTCTGGTCTGCATCGAATTTCAGGGACTTAACTCTGATATCCATATTAACCTCCTCTTTTTGCCCTTGGGTGGGCTGTTAGATATGATTCTTTCAGCTTCTCGATAGAGGTATGCGTATAGACCTGCGTCGCAGCAAGCGAAGAATGGCCCAGAAGCTCCTTGATGGAACTGATGTCCGCTCCGTCACCCAGCAGCTCCGTGGCAAGGGTATGCCGCAGTGCGTGAGGGAACTTTCTTGCGGAGACTCCCGCCTCCCCGAGCTGCGCCTTGACAATTCTCTCCACCGCCATCGGATAGAGCCTCGAGCCCTTTTCCGTCACCAGCAGAGGACTGTCCGCAGTCATCCCGCTTCCCAGTATCCTGGCTGTCGTTTGTAAATATAGCAAAATTTCTTCAGATAAAGCATCCACAAGAGGAATTTCCCTCATTTTGTTGCCTTTTCCGAGGACTGTAAGGGTGCCTCGTGAAAAATCGGCCGAGCCTACATTCAGTCCGATAAGTTCAGAGCGTCGCAGTCCGGCTCCATAAAGGATACTGATTACCAGGCGGTCCCTCCTTCTCCGCCACAGGTCCAGCGACACCTTGTCGTCACCCGTCACAAGCAGGGCATTCTCCGGCGAGACATCAGCCTGCGTCCTGCGGAAATACCCTATCATCTCGTCGCTGCGGTAGAAGACAGGATTGCGCCTGGCATCCTTCGGCCTTTTGACGGTCCTGACGGGATTGGCCACGATGACCTTTTCCTTGACAAGATACCTGCAGAATCCGCTCAGGACAGACAGGTGCAGATCCACGGTCTTGACCTTGGCGGCAACCCCGTCCCCGAGCAAGGTGACCATATATCCGCGGATGACATCCCTTGTAAGCGAGGCCTTCAGCTCTTCGTCGCTCCGGATATCACATTCCAGGACGAACCTGCGCAGCACGCCCCCATAAATCTCCTGTGTGCGCACGGAATAGTGCCTCACACTGCGGATATAGCTTATGTAATTGTCTATCAAGTCCATATTACCTGACTGCCTGGAGTCCGACAGATGCCGCATATTCCCTCATCAGGGCATCAGCCTCCTCAAAAGAATTGCCTATCCTGCCGTCGAGAATGGCCTCCTTCACATATTCCTTTATCTTCCCGATGGTATTGCACGGCCCGATGCCATAGACCTCCATCACATATTCACCGGTAATCGGATTCCGGAAATTGCGGATGGCATCCTTCTCCTCGACCTCACGGAGCTTCTGCTGGACAAGCACGAAATTCTTCTTGAGCCTCTGGACCTTCTGCGGGTTCTTCGAAGTGATGTCGGCATTGCACAGCAGCATAAGGTCCTCAATCTCATTGCCGGCGTCAAAAAGCAGACGCCTTACTGCCGAATCGGTAACCTCCTCATCCACAAGAGCCACGGGACGATGATGAAGGGAAACGAGCTTCTGGACATACTTCATCTTCTCGTTCATCGGCAGCTTCAGGCTCTGGAAAATCTTCGGGACCATCCTTCCGCCAAGCACCTCATGACCGTGGAAAGTCCAGCCCACAGACGGGTCATAGCGCTTGGAAGACGGCTTGCCGATATCGTGAAGAAGCGCCGCCCAGCGCAGCCACACATTAGGAGAAGTCCTCACAACCTCTTCCGTGCCGTTACCGTCAGGATTCGGCACATAATCGTGCAGGGTACCTCGGGCGATTGCAGCAATTTCGTCCTCCGCAACATGGTCAACCACCTGGAGGGTATGGGAGAAATTGTCCTTGTGCCCGCGCCCTTCCATTGTCTCAACTCCCTTTAGCATAGACAGTTGAGGCAGGATAAGGTCGAGCAGGCCCGTTTCGTCCATCAGCATGAATGCCTTTGAAGGGCGGGCAGTGAGGAGCATCTTGCAAAGTTCCTCGACAATTCTCTCCTTTGAAAGGATGGAAATGCGTTCCCTCATCCTGCGCATCGCATCGAGGGACTCCGGGACAATCCTGAACTCAAGCTCATCCGTGGAAAGCCTCGTGGCAAAACGGATGGCTCGGAGCATCCTCAAAGGGTCGTCGCTGTATGTGACCTCCGGGTCAAGAGGGGTGCGGATTATGCCTGCGGCAAGGTCCCGGATGCCGCCGAAAGGATCCACCAGGGCACCGTAGTCCTCCTCCTGCAGGCTGAATGCCATCGCATTGATAGTGAAATCCCTCCTGCGCTGGTCGTCCTCAAGAGTGCCGTCCTCCACGATGGGTTTTCTCGAATCATGGCTGTAGGACTCCCTGCGGGCGCCGACAAACTCCAGCTCGATGCCGTGATACTTGAGCATGGCCGTGCCGAAATTCCTGAACACCGACACGTTGCACCTTCTCCCCTCCCTTTCCTTTATCACAAGGGCGACGGATTCCGCAAGGGCTATTCCGCTGCCTTCCGCAACGATGTCGATGTCATTTCCCGGCTTGCCGAGAAAGCAGTCACGCACATAGCCGCCTATCACAAAGGCCCTTACACCGATACGGCGGGCAGCCTCCGACACTATTCCGAACACCGGGGCATCAAGGTAGCCCTGAGTTATATTAGTTCCCATCACTTCAAAACCATTTCCTGATAAGTAGGAATCCTGTCGGTGAAAACAAGATTCCCGTCAATGCTTTCGGCAAAATAAGTGGACTTTCCGTTGGTGACCGCAAGATAGCGGACAGCCCCGAAAAGGGACGCATAGCGTATCGCCTGTTCGAGCACACTGCGTGTAAGCTCCACATCGGGCCTCTTGCATTCAACCACCATAAGAGGCTCGCTTTCACGGTCATAGACCATGATGTCAGCCCTGTTGACCTTCTTTCCCCCACTGCCCAGGGCACTTGCATCATCGCCCGAAGAAATGCCCACCTCGCTCATCATCTTGAGCTGGGGGACCTTCAGCTGGTCCCGGAGCACGCCGATAAACCACTGGCGCACAGCCTCCTCCGGAGTCAAAGCAACATCTTTCCGGCGCAGCGGGTCATATATCGTCCGGCCGGCCACTCTTATTTCTTTTCGAGCTGATTGTTCCTGAACACAACGCTGCCGCTGCCCTGGTTGGTCGCAAGGACAAGGACTTCGGCAATCTGCACGTGCGCCGGAGCACTTGCGGCATAGAAGGCCACATCCGCCACATCTTCGCCCGTCAGGGGTTCAATGCCCTTGTACACATTGTCCGCACGGTCATTGTCGCCGTGGAAACGGACCCTGCTGAAATTGGTCTCCACAAGGCCCGGCTTCACGTTGGTCACGCGTACAGGGGTGTCCACAAGTTCAATCCTCAGGGCATCGCTGATTGTCTTTACCGCAGCCTTGGTAGCGCAATAGACTCCGCCTCCGGAATATGCGGCATCTCCCGCCACGGAGCCGATGTTGATTACATGGCCGCGTCCGCGCTCCCTCATGCCGGGGACAAGGAGACGGATCATATAGAGCATACCCTTGATATTGGTGTCCACCATTGTCTCCCAGTCATCGTAAGAGCCTTCATATTCAGGCTCGAGCCCGAGGGCAAGACCGGCATTGTTGACAAGCACGTCGATGTCCCTCCACTGCTGCGGAATGCTCTCCACTGCCTTGATGCACTCTTCCCTGCTGCGCACATCATATCTGAGAGTCAAGACCTTACGTCCCAATGATTCTATTTCATGCGCAACCTCTTCAAGATTGGTGGAGTTTCTTCCGGTCGCTATAATATCGTAGCCCCCGCGGGCAAATCTGAGGGCACAGCTGCGGCCGATACCGCTTGTAGCCCCTGTTACCATTGCTATCATATACAAAAAATATTTTTCAGAATAACAAATTTAGCATTTTCATCTTACTTAACAAAAACTCCCGCCGCAAGTGCGACGGCATCCCTGTCCTCCTTCGGAAGCAGATAGAAATTGTATGCACTTTCATAAGCCTCGCTGCCGTCAGCATATCGGCCGGCCGCAACGGCCCTGCCTGTTTCGGAAAACGGAAGGAATTGCTATATTTGCCCATATGACACATATTTTCCAGACATCCACGAAACTCTCGGACATGATAGACGCCAACTTCCGTCTCCTGAGGGTTTTGACACGCATCGGAGTTGACCAGCTCCGCGCAAGATGCCTGACACTCATCTATCACCTCGAAGACGACCTCCACTACCACACCACCGTGGAAAACGGGGTGCTCGTACCAATGACAAAGAGAATGGAAGAAAATGGACAATAGAATCAAAGCGGCACTCGTCACACCCTCTGCAATCGTTTCCCGCGGACTTGAGGCCATCCTCGAGGACTCGGGCAGTTTGCCGACAAATTCAATCTCTCCATCTACACCGTCATCACCCACCGCAAGAACATCACCCACAAAACGGGCATCAAGACAGTGGCGGGACTCACGGTCTATGCACTTCTGAACAACCTTTTAGACATAAACTCAGTAGAATGAACTACACTGGAATCATTATCGGCGCGGCCGTTTTCCTCATCATCGGAATCTGCCACCCTATTGTAATCAAGCTCGAATACCACCTCGGCAGGAACAGCTGGTGGATAATGTTCGCTGCAGGACTCGTCCTTGCCGCCGTATCGTTATTTGTCAATCAGTCAATGCTTTCCACAATCTTCGGAGCAGCCTCATTCTCCTGCTTCTGGGGGATCGGAGAGATCTTTTCACAAGAAAAACGCGTAGCGAAAGGATGGTTCCCGGAGAACCCCAGACGCCACGCGTATTATGAAGGGTTGAGGAAGAAAATGTTTACTTCCTCTGGTAAAGATAACGCTTGATGCTGCGCTTAGGAGTCCTTTCGAAATCCTCCGGCATAATCTCTATCTTGCGGATTTTGGCATAGTTAGGCACTATCTTGTTGATTTCCGGAAGGGTGCCCTGTATCTTGGCCTCGAGTTCCTCGTAGGAAATGCCGTTCATGCTTGCCTTCTGGGCATCAGGATATACGAGGGCTGTAAGTCCGCCGTTGTCCTCGATTACCAGAGAATCCACGATGTATGAGAAATTGTTGATGACGGCCTCGATTTCCTCCGGATAGATATTCTGTCCCGAAGGGCCGAGGATCATGCACTTGGAGCGTCCCTTGAGGAAGAGATAGCCGTCCGCATCCATCACGCCCATATCGCCTGTCTTGAGCCATCCGTCTGCGGTGAACATCTCCCTTGTGGCCTCCTCATTTTTGTAATAGCCGAGGAAGACATTCTTTCCGCGTACCTGCACCTCACCCGGGACATGCTGCGGGTCAGGTGAATCAATGCGCATCTCCATATTCTGGACGCATTTTCCGCAGGAATAGAGCTTCGCCTTGTCCCAATGGGCATAGGAAAGGATAGGAGCACACTCCGTCATGCCGTAACCTACTGTATATGGGAACTTTATCCTCTTGAAGAAAGCCTCCACCTCCGGATTGAATGCTGCTCCTCCGAGGATGACCTCCTCAAACTCTCCGCCGAAGGTCTTGACCAGCTCACTGCGTATCTTGCCCTGGAGGATCTTATCGACCACAGGCATGTGGAAAAGGAGTTTTGTCTTGTCAACCAGCGGTTTGAGCTTTGACTTGTAGATCTTCTCGATGATGAGCGGCACTGCGATGATGAAGCTCGGCTTGATGGATGCGAAGGCCTCGGTGATGACCTTAGGGCTCGGGGTACGCGTGAGGAAATGTACGTGGGCGCCGATGACCATTTCAAAGAGGAACTCGAATGTGAGGCCGTACATATGGGCGGAAGGAAGCATTGCAACGATGCGGCAGGTATTGTCCATCATCGGGAAGGCATCCTCACGGGCAAATTTCACATTTGAGATGAGTGCCCTGTAAGGGATCATCACACCCTTTGAAAAGCCTGAAGTTCCGGATGTATAGTTGATCATTGCAAGCTCATCGGGCTTGTCCTCATAGTATTTGATGTCGGACGGACCGAAAAAGTCGGGATACTTGCGGCCGAAAGATTCGTTGAGATGCTCGCGAACGGCTGCAAGCTCCGGAGTCCTGGCAAAGAGGAAGCGGAGGTTGTTGACCTGCGCAACCACCTGCACATCAGGCATTTCCTCTATATTGAGGCCTTCCCACGTAAGTTCATCGGCGAAAAGCACCTTTGCCTCGGAATGGTTTACGAGATAGTGGATATTGCCCGGTTTGAATTCGTGGAGAATCGGCACCGGAACAGCTCCGTAAGTGATTGCGGCAAGATATACCACTCCCCAGTTGGCCTGGTTCTTTGAGCAGATTGCGACTTTGTCACCGTGCTGGAGACCGCACTGCTCGAAAGCGATGTGGAGCTTTGCTATACGCCTTGCAACATCGCGGTAGAAAAGGGTAGCGCCCTGGTAGTTGGAAAGGGCCGGCCTGTCCCAATTCTCTTTGAAACTTTTCTCGAAAAGTTTGTTAAGAGATGAAAAATCCATAGTTGTTCAATTTTGTTTTGCAAAAATATAACAATTATTTGGGTAAAAGTGGTACGGATTTCCTATTTTATGCCGTATTTTTCATATCTTTGCAAAAAATGAAATAAAATGGACGAATATCTTGATATAATAGAGCTTTCGGACTACTTTTCCACAGACAGGAAGCAGGAAATAGACATGCTTGTCATCGGTCTGGTGGAGTCCGGATTCGGCACCATCGAGGTGGAGGGCAGGAAGTTTCCGATCAGGACCAATGACCTGATTGTCTGTCCGCCCGGAGTGGTGACCGGAGGCATCACCAAGAGCATGACATGCCAGATGATCTCCATCGGGCTCAGCTATTCCCACATCTTCGGCTCGCTCAGCTCCGGCCATAGCATTTGGTCCATAATGACTTACGCCAAGGACAATCCCGTCTATCACCTCAACGAGAAGGAGCTCGGCATCACGAGGAGCTACTACAACATCCTCAAGCTCAAGTTCTCCATGGACAAGGACTTTTTCTACAACGAAATAGTGCAGACCCTGCTCAGCTGCATCATCTACGAGGTCTGCACGGTCATCAGCCGGAGCGTGGCCCCAGGCGAAAAGGACAACACAATGAGCCACAAAGACCTCATTTTCAAGAAATTCGTGGAGATGCTCGCAAACGGCAACTATCGCCAGAGGAAGGTATCCACATATGCAAGGGAGCTGTGCGTCACGCCCAAATACCTCTCCGACGTCACAAGGAGCATCAGCGGGAAGCCGGCCCTTGAGCTGATACTTGAAAATGCCACGAGGGGCATTGCGATGGACCTGGAATACTCCACAAAGTCAATCAAGGAGATTGCGGCCGAATACGACTTTCCCAATGTGTCGGTGTTCGGAAAATTCGTCCGCTCGCGACTGGGCGTCTCCCCGCGCGCATACAGGAACAGAGGGGCGGAAAAAACAGGAAAAGACGGACACTGAGGCCCGTCTTTTCCATTCTGATAAATATCGCGCTTAGCTGATGAACAGCAGCTCACGGTACTTCGGAAGAGGCCAGAGCTTGTTGTCCACAATCTCCTCAAGCTTGTCTATTGGCTTGCGGATTGCAAAGAGGCTCTCTGCGATTGCGTGGTAGGCAGTAGCCTTCTCATACTCGTCGGTGATTGCATTTGCAGCCTTGCGGGCGAGCACCATTTCGTCAACCTTTGCCTGGATGTCAGCCACAAGGTCGGAAATCTTTGACACGAGGCTGACCTCGGTATTGCATCCGCCGATATTGCCGAAGACCTCCTTTGCATCACGGATTTCGCGCAGAAGCCTTGCCTTGTACTCGAGTGCGGCAGGAATGATATGGTTGGTTGCAACCCTTCCCATCACGCGCGCCTCGATCTGCACTTTCTTTGTATAGGTCTCCCACTTCACCTCGTTGCGTGCCTGGAGCTCCTTCTCGGTATAGACGCCGGTCGATGTAAACATCTTCACGGACTCGGGCCTGGTAAACTGGAGGAACATTTCCGGGACAGAGGTCTCGGTGTCAAGTCCCCTGCGTGCAGCTTCCTTCTGCCACTCATCGCTGTAGCCGTTGCCGTCGAAGCAGATGACGTCGATGATGGATGCGATAATAGGCTTGAGGGTATCCATAACGGCGATTTCAAGAGACTTGCCCGCAGCAAGATTCTCATCGAGGGCAGCCTTGAACTCCCTGAGCTGCTCGGCTACCGCTGCATTGAGGGTGGTCATGGCACCTGCACAGTTGGCAGAGGAGCCCACGGCACGGAACTCGAAACGGTTGCCGGTAAATGCAAACGGCGATGTGCGGTTGCGGTCGGTATTGTCCACGAAAATCTGAGGTATTTCGATGATTCCGAGGCTCTTGCCCTTCTTGCCGGCAATCTCGATAGGAGTGCCTGACGGGCTCTCGAGGAGCTGATGGAGCACATCGGTCATGGTCTTGCCGAGGAAGGCTGAGATGATTGCAGGAGGTGCTTCGTTGGCGCCGAGACGGTGTGCGTTGGTTGCTGAGGCGATTGTAGCCTTGAGCAGGCCGTTGTGCCTCTGGACAGCTGCAAGCACATTGACAAAGAATGTGATGAACTGCAGGTTGCCCATCGCATCCTTGCCGGGGGCAAGAAGCTGGACGCCGGTATCAGTGCCGAGGGACCAGTTGTTGTGCTTTCCGGAACCGTTGATGCCGTCGAAAGGTTTTTCGTGGAAAAGGACCACGAAGCCGTGCCTGCGGGCAATTTCGTTCATGAGGTTCATCACAATCTGGTTCTGGTCGTTGGCAAGATTGGTCTCGCCGTAGATCGGAGCAAGCTCAAACTGGTTAGGAGCCACCTCGTTGTGCCTTGTCTTGAGAGGAATCCCGAGCCTGTGGCCGGCCACCTCGAGGTCGCGCATAAACGAAGCCACGCGCGAAGGGATGGATGCAAAATAGTGGTCTTCGAGCTGCTGGTTCTTTGAGGAAGCATGTCCCATAAGGGTACGGCCGGAAATCATAAGGTCAGGACGGGCTGAGTAAAGGTCCTCATCCACAAGGAAATACTCCTGCTCCCATCCGAGATAGGAATATACCTTGCTGACCTTCGGGTCAAAGAGCCTGCAGACATCCACTGCAGCATCAGACACAGCCTTGAGAGCTTTCTTGAGAGGGGCCTTGTAGTCAAGGGCCTCACCTGTGTAGGAGATGAATACGGTTGGGATGCAGAGGGTATCACCCATGATATAGACCGGTGATGTAGGGTCCCAGGCCGTATATCCGCGAGCCTCGAAAGTAGCCCTGATACCTCCGTTGGGGAATGAAGATGCGTCAGGCTCCTGCTGGACAAGGGACTTTCCGTCAAAAGTCTCGATGACTCCGCCTTTGCCGTCATAGTCGATCAGCGAATCGTGCTTCTCTGCAGTGGCATCAGTAAGCGGCTGGAACCAATGGGTGACATGGGTCACGTGATGTTCGAGAGCCCAGGTCTTCATACCGGCGGCAACACCGTCTGCTGTTGCCAGGTCAAGGGAGCGGCCATTGTCGATGCAATCGAGGAGAGCTGCGAGGGTTTTGGCGTCAAGATACTTGTGCATCTTTTCACGGTCAAAAACGAGTTCTCCGAAATAGTCCGACGGACGGCCTTCAGGAGCGACAAACGGAAGGGCTTTCTTTCCGAACGACTCCTTCACAAGGTTAAATCTGTCAAAGCTCATAATCAATAATAATTGGGAAAAACAAAACTTCCTAAAGCAAAAAGGGTTCACGACCGGCAAGTCGCGAACCCTGGCATATTTCCTCAGGCCTCGAGACAACTGTCAAGAAGCTTGTCAAGCATTTCACGGTCAAGGTGCTGGCCTATGAACACAATCTTTATCATCCTGTCACCATAGTCCGGGTCCCAGTCTCGGCGCAGGTTGCGGTCCCTCCTCATCATCTCCTCAAGCTCGTCCTCAGGCATTGCCGCAAACCAAAGTCCGGCATCTCTGATGGACTTCTGCACACCGGCCTGCTCAAAAAGATAGCATTTGTCAGGGTCGTCGCTGAAATAGCACATTCCCTTGGCCCTGATCACGTTGGAAGGCCAGCGGCGCGCCACCATATCGTCAAACTTGTTGATGTCGAATGCAGGACGGCGGTAATAGACATATGTCCCTATTCCGTATTCTTCAGTGTCACCGTCATCGTGGTGATGATGATGGTGATGATGGTGTTCATGGACACCGTCATCCCCCTCATGACGGTCTTCTCCGTGATGGTGTTCTTCGTCGTGATGGTGCTCTTCGTCGTGATGATGGTCTTCGTCGTGGTCATCGTCATCATCGTGATGTCCAGGCAGTTCCCCGTCCTCGATGGCACGTATCCACGCGGCTGAGGTCGCAGCCCTGTCGAAATCGAACATACCGGTATTGACAATCAGGTCGAGGTCCACATCGCCGTAGTCGCAAGGAATCACCTTCACGCCCGGATTGAGGGCATGGACAATACTCTCCACCCTGCCGAGCTCCTTCGGGGTGACCTCCGAAGCCTTGTTGAGAAGGACTATATTGCAAAACTCAATCTGCTGGATTACAAGGCTTTCAATATCTTCTTCCTCAGGAGAATGCCCGCGCAGGGATTCTCCGCAATCAAATTCGCTCTGCATCCTCAGGGCATCCACCACCGACACGACGGCGTCGAGCTTCGGTACAGGGGCATCCATATACTGCGGCATGAGCACAGGCACGCTGCATATGGTCTGCGCAATCGGAGCCGGCTCGCAGATACCGCTTGCCTCGATGACGATATAGTCAAAATCCCCGCTTCGCGCAAGGTCACTGAGCTGCGCGACAAGGTCCATTTTCAGGGTGCAGCAGATACATCCGTTCTGGAGCGCGACGAGACTGTCGTCCGACTGGGAGACAATGCCTCCCTTCCCGATAAGGTCAGCATCGATATTGACCTCACCTATGTCATTGACAATCACGGCAAACTTGATTCCGCGCCTGTTGGATAGAATTCTGTTCAGCAGGGTTGTTTTGCCGCTCCCGAGATACCCGGTGAGCAAAAGGACGGGGACTTCCCTCTTTTCGACAGTCAGATTCATATATCCGCGAAATTTGAAAGGCCAAAGATAAAAAATTTCAGATTGAAAATTCAAATTTTTTTTGATGCAAATCGTTACATGGCCGGCAAGATTTTTTCGTATCTTTGCACCCATCCGTTTTTTATCCACCACCCTGTATGAACGACGAACTGAACCTCGTGCGCGACCTTGCCATTATACTGATTTCGGCAGGCATATTCACCATCATATCAAAAGCCCTCAAGCAGCCCCTGATTCTCGGCTACATACTCGCGGGATTCCTGATCGGTCCCAACATGCCCTATTTCTTCGGCATCGAAAGCACCGTGACCGTCAGCCAATGGTCGGAAATAGGAATGATATTCATGATGTTCGCCCTCGGACTTGAATTCAGCTTCAAGAAACTGCTCAAGGCCGGAGGAGCAGCCTGCCTTGCCGCCATAAGCAAATTCTTCGGGGTGTTCGTCATCGGATACATCGCAGGGCAGGCGCTCGGGTGGACAGCGATGGAAAGCATTTTCCTGGGCAGCATACTGTCGATGACATCCACCACTGTCATCCTCAAATCGTACGAGGATATGTCCCTGATGGACAAGCCGCACACCGGTATAGTCTTCGGCTCGCTGGTCATCGAGGACCTCATAGACATACTTCTGATGGTGCTTCTCTCCGCAATGGCGGTATCCAACAAGTTCGCCGGCGGGGAATTGATAGGCAACCTGCTGAAGCTCGGTTTCTTCCTCATACTGTGGTTTCTGGTCGGCATCTATGCCATCCCCACCCTGCTCAAGAAGGCCCGCAAGTACCTCAGCGAAGAGATTCTGCTCATAGTGAGCCTCGGGCTGTGCTTCGGGATGGTCACCCTTGCCACCACAGCCGGATTCTCCTCGGCGCTCGGGGCGTTCGTGATGGGTTCGATACTTGCCGAAACCGTTGAAAGCGAGACAATCAACAGGCTGGTCGTACCTGTCAAGAATGTATTCGGAGCCATCTTCTTCGTCTCGGTCGGGATGATGATTTCGCCGAAAGTCATCATCGCCAACTGGGCTTCCATCCTTCTTTTCTCGGTGATTGTGATTGCGGGGCACATCATTTTTGCCGGGGCGGGTGTCATCCTTGCCGGAAAGGGCCTGCGCAATGCCGTCCACACGGGATTCAGCCTGGCCCAGCTCGGAGAGTTCGGCTTCATCCTAGCAGGCGTCGGGGTAAGCATCGGGGTATTGCGTGAGTTCACATATCCACTGATTATAGCCGTTTCGGTCGTCACGACCTTCACCGTGCCGTATTTCATAAAGCTGGCCGACCCGGCCTATGAGTGGATAAAGAAGAAACTTCCTGAAAGATGGGTGGAAAGAATTGACCAGAGCGTGGAGCACGGTGAGAGGACAATGTCGGAGGACAGCGAGTGGAAAAAGCTCATACAGGCACTTCTGGTCAGGATTGTATTCTACGGAGTCGTGATTGTCGCCATTGTCATCGGGATGAACAGGTTCATTGACCCGCTCCTCGGGAGGGTGCTGGAATCCTGGTCGCCGAAGACCCTGGACCTTCTCTGCGCCGCCATCACCCTCACCGCCTCGGCCCCGTTCCTCTACGGAATGACCGTCAGCTCGAAGGGTGTCAACGACCCGGCGATGAAACTCCTGAGCGAGAAACAGAGCAACCAGTGGCCGCTCCTGTTCCTGCTGTTTGCACGTATCTTCATCGGGGTGAGCATAGTCCTGGGCATCATTGCAAGCTATATGCAGCTGTCGGGATGGTCCATTCTGCTGATTATCGGAGGCACAGGGGTATTCCTCTTCATGGCAAGGTACAATATGCACAAGTATTCTCTTCTTGAAGACCGCTTCCTTGCCAATCTCAACGAGAAGGAAAGGCTTGCCTGGAAACGGGCCCCGGTGATGTCCTCGGTCAATGCCAACATGGCCGGCTATGATGCCAGGACAAGGAATTTTCTCATACCGGCAGATTCGAGATTCATAGGCCACACACTGAAGGAACTGCCGTTCAGGGCCGATACCGGAGTGAGCATCATAAAGATAACGAGGGGCTCAAGGCACATAGTGATTCCGGATGCCGCGGAGACCGTATATCCGGGAGACATTCTTCTGGCGGTGGGTACCGAGACGCAGCTGCAAAAGTTCGGCGAGATGGTTGCCGGCTCCATAGAATTGGCTGACAATCAGGAAGAAGCCAATTTCAATGTACTGAAGCAGGCGCTTTCTGAAGAAGCACCGATTGTAGGAAGGACACTCCGTGAGGTCAACCTGAAAAGATACAGGTGCATGGTAATCAGCATACAGAGGGGCAGCGATTTCATCGCCAACCCGCCTGCCGACTGGAAATTTGCCGCCGGCGACACAGTATGGTTTGCAGGCGAAACATCCAGGCTCGGAACCGTCTGATTTCCAAGCCTGGACAATAAGAAACTCCGGCAGATGGGCCGGAACAATAATTCTACAGTGAAATGCCTCCGCTGACCTTGCTTTCCGCAGCAGCCACGGCAGGTTTCACCGAGGCCTTCGGAACGGCGGTCGAAGTCACCTTGTCAAACTCGCCGTCAGCAAGCATCTTGCAGTTGCCGTCGAAATGGGCGCCGAGCTCCACAACCAGCCGGCGGACGTGGATGTCGCTTGCCACGGTACATCCCTCCTTGAGTGTGAGGGTGTCCTTGACATAGATGCTGCCAGTCATCCTTCCCCAGAAATCGAGGTTCTCGCAGATGATGTCTCCGCTGATGACAGCCTTGTCACCTACCACTACCCTGCCCTTCGAAATTATCTTACCTTCAAACGAACCGTCGATGCGGATATCGCTCGGTGAATTGATTTCACCCTTGATGACAGTCCCGGACGAAATCCTGCTGACCTCGTTCACATTGACTGCAGTTTCTACAATTTTAGCCATGTCTTAGTTATATTGCAGTGTCATTATACTATGCCCTTTCCGTGGCAGTTCTTGTACTTGAGTCCTGAGCCGCAAGGACAAGGGTCGTTGCGTCCGACCTTCTTCTCCGCCTTGACAGGGGTGTTCTGTTTCTGTTCACCGTTGGTGGTCAGGTCGCGGCGTGTCTGCATCTGTCCCATATCCGCCCTGTTGCGGGTAACCTCCCTCTGAGGTGCATCCTCGCGGATATTGATTTCCGCACGGAGAAGGAACGAAAGGGCGTCGCGGTTGAGATTCTCGAGCATCTCGGAGAAGAGATTGTAGCTTTCGAGCTTATATACCACGAGCGGATCCTTCTGCTCGTAGGCCGCATTCTGCACCGACTGGCGGAGATCATCCATATCCCTGAGGTGCTGCTTCCAGTGCTCGTCTATCTGCCAGAGTATGATGGTCTTGCTGAGCATCTTCACAAGCTCCCTTCCCTCGGACTCGTAAGCCTTCTTGAGATTGACAGGCAGGGTGAGCACCTTGCGCTTGTCCGAAATCGGCACAGCGATGTTCTCGTACATCGAGCCCCTTGTCTCATAGACCTGCCTGATCACAGGATAGGTCCTGGCCACAAGGGCATCCATACGCCTTGCATATACCGCCTGCATCTGCTGGAAAATCTTCTGCGAGAGCTCATCGTCCTTGGCATTTGAGTAGAACGCCTCGTCAAAGCCGCAGTCAATCGAGAGCTGGCCCATCAGGGCATTGGAGAACTCCTCGAAGACAAGGCCCTTGTTCTTCTCGACAAAAACCGAAGCCATGTCGAGCATCATGTTCATCACGTCGATTTCAATCCTCTCTCCGGAAATCGCATTGCGCCTCTTGGAATAGATCGCCTCCCTCTGGTAATTCATCACATCGTCATACTCGAGAAGGCGCTTGCGGATGCCGAAGTTGTTCTCCTCGACCTTGCGCTGTGCATTCTCGATGCTCTTTGAAAGCATGGAGCTCTCAAGGGCGTCGTCGTCGGTCATACCGAGCTTGTCCACAATCGATGCAATCCTCTCCGAACCGAAAAGACGCATCAGCTTGTCCTCGAGGGACACATAGAAAGTGGATGAACCCGGGTCTCCCTGACGTCCGGCTCGTCCCCTGAGCTGGCGGTCCACACGGCGCGAATCGTGGCGCTCGGTACCGATGATTGCAAGACCGCCCTTTGCCTTGACCTCCGGGGAAAGCTTGATGTCGGTTCCTCGTCCAGCCATATTGGTGGCGATGGTGACGGTGCTGGACTGGCCCGCACGTGCGACGATTTCAGCCTCACGCGCAAACTGCTTGGCGTTGAGGAGCTGGGCGTCCTTGATGCCGGCGCGCTCCATCATCCTCAGGAGCAGCTCGGAGGTTTCCACGTCCGTCGTACCCACGAGCACCGGCCTTCCCTCCTTGCGGAGTTCGAGCACACGGGCAATCACTGCGGCATACTTGGCACGCTTTGTCTTGTAGATGAGGTCCTGCTCGTCCACCCTGATCACAGGACGGTTGGTAGGTATCACGACCACATCGAGCTTATAGATGGACCAGAACTCTCCCGCCTCGGTCTCCGCCGTACCGGTCATACCGGAAAGCTTGTGATACATGCGGAAATAGTTCTGCAGGGTAATGGTTGCAAATGTCTGGGTAGGGTCCTCAACCTTCACATTCTCCTTGGCCTCCACAGCCTGGTGGAGTCCGTCGCTCCAGCGGCGTCCCTCCATGATACGGCCGGTCTGCTCATCGACAATCTTGACCTTGCCGTCCACAATGATGTAGTCCACATCCTTCTGGAACATCGCGTAGGCCTTGAGGAGCTGGATCATCGCATGCACGCGCTCGCTCTTGAGGGCGAAATCCTCCATGAGGGCATCCTTTTTCTCCGCCTTCTCCTCCGGCGTGAAGTCGCCCTTTTCGATTTCGGCGATAGTCGCGCCCACGTCAGGAAGCACGAAGAAATCGGCGTTGCCGGCGCTGTGGGCGAGAAGGTCGTGACCGTTGTCGGTAAGATCGACCGAATGCTGCTTCTCGTTGATCACAAAGTAGAGAGGGTCGGTGACGATGTACATCTCGCGCTCGTTGTCCTGCATATAGAAGTTCTCCGCCTTCTGGAGGAGCTGCTTCATGCCGGGCTCGCTGAGATATTTGATGAGAGGCTGATACTTCGGAAGGCCCTTGTAGCACCTCAGGAGCAGCTTTCCGCCCTCATTTTCGTCGCCGGCGGCAATCGCCTTCTTGGCCTCGTTGAGAGTCTGTGTCACGAAGGCTCGCTGCTTGTTGTAGAGTGCCTCCACGAGCGGGCGGAACTCTACATACTGGTCGTCGGAAGCCTTCTTCGGCACCGGACCGGAAATGATGAGAGGGGTACGGGCGTCGTCGATGAGCACAGAGTCCACCTCATCGACAATGGCGTAATGGTGCTTGCGCTGGACAAGGTCCTTGGAGCTCATCACCATATTGTCCC
>CAMBMK010000030.1 GCA_945868745.1 uncultured Bacteroidales bacterium | reverse complement strand
CAGGTCCGGGAGCCGGCAAAGGATAGTCTTTCCCGCGCCGTGCCTGACACTACTGCATCAGGGGCCATTCAGGACAGCACAACGGCAGCTGCAGCAATACCTGATTCCACTGCCGCATCATCTCCGTCAGGCAGCACCCAGAGTCCTGCAGACACCGCTGCTGCAAACACACCTTCCACCACGGTTGGAAGCACGGGCGGCACCGCTGCGGACACCCCGGAAGTATCTGGAGCGGCATCTGAAGCAGCAAAATCGGCATCATCGGCATCATCGGCATCCTCCGCAACATCCGCCGCAGCAGATGACGCACAGGCCGTCAAAGACGGGGCATCCGCCTCAGGGGAATCCGGCCCAGTCCCTTCCTACACCACCTACACCGTCAAAAAGGGAGACACTCTCTACGGCATCATAAAAAAGTACCCCGGGGTAAGCGTCAAGGAGGTGATGAAGCTCAACAACCTTCAGAGCGCCAACAAGATACGATACGGGATGAAGCTGAAGATACCGAAAAAATAATCAGAAATCATACATTACCTGCACCCGCAACGACCCTGTTGCGGGCTTTTTTTCCTCCATCCACGGATACCTCACGGTCCCTCCGGTCAGGTAAGCTTTCAGAGTGCTGCCCCTCAATCTCTTTTTTGCAGACAGATTGAGATTGACACTGAAACCCCTTCCGTAATATGCCGGCACATTGAAATTGCCCGGGGCATCCCTTTCATAGCTGTATATCCTGTCGTCCCAGGAATCCACTGCAAAGACCGTCAGGCGGAGAAAGCATCCTGCATTGTCCGACTTTCATCCCGGCTCCAGATAACCGAGCCAGGCAGTATTCCTGCACCTGAGCACATTGGCCCTTGCATTGAAAAGCCACCCTCCGGAAGATACGCAGACATCCGCCCTTGCATCAGTCCTTCCCCTGAGGCCATATGAGCGCAGGCGGTGCGTCAGGCGAGCTTTCACCACGACGGACGGGGAGACTTCCCAAGCATCCGAGCAGAGCAGCTTGACCTGTGCCTGCGGCTCGGCTGTGCCCCCGGTGGACGGCCTGGCGGCAAGGTCGCAGCTCAGGACCAGATTTTTCCGCTGCCAGGAAGCCGCCAGCCCGGTCTCATCGCAGGCCTTTGTCCAGGCCCTTACGGGAGCTGTCAGGACAGGGTCGAAAGCGGACTGGTACAACCTTCCCACCACCCCGGCCGTTCCCTTCCCCAGCGGCACAACGGCTCCTGCAAGAAAAGCAGACGAGGAGTTCACAATGTCGAAAGCTCCTTCGGCAAATAGCTCCACCCCTTTGATACACAACCTCATATCTCCGGAGACCCTGGCAAATCCTCCTGTGCTTCCGACAGCTGTCACGCCGGCCCTTCCGTTTCCTGTGAGAATGGCAAGATTCACCCCTCCCGTCAGATCCCGGTCCTTTGCCTTGAGGAAAGTCATCCCGGGATAAGAGACAAAAGAGCTTGCTATCACCCTGCCGAATGAAAATGAAGAAGCCGCTCCGCGCAGATGGGCATCGGAAAAGGACCAGGCAGGATATACCCCATACTGCCTTTTGTACATCGAGGAAGGTGCCCCTATACCGCTCATCGTCATCCCCGTCCACAGGGATAGCCCCTGGCCGAAGCGGGCATTGAAATCCCCTATGACAATATCATCAAGGCATTTCTTCCCTTTAATGCTGACATACGCGCTCCCGTTTGCCGGGCTGTCCTTCCTTGCTGCGATGCCGGCTTCAACCCTCCTTGACGTGATCCTGTATTTGCCCCTCAGATCCGTGTTGCCGTTCCTGAGGACCATCCTTGCCATGGACGAGCTCTTCACTCCGGACTGCGGCAGGCTTCCGGGAAGAGAGGTTGAATAAAAAGAGACATACGGGGCAAGGGCTTCTGCATAGGCCTCCCCTATCCCGTCCACCGCGGCAAGCTCTGTAAGGGAAAGTATATCCCCGTGGCGGGAACGGTAATCGGCAACGGACACTGCCTGATAGACGGAGAAGAGCCCCGATTTCATCAGCGCCCGGGCAGAAGACAGGTTTATTTCGACTGGAGAGGAGACATATGACTCAAACCTTTCAATGTCCTGGTCTGTCAGTTCCTCCTCCCCGACGGCACCGGTAATGGTCATTATGCCCACCATGTCCTGTGAGGCACAATCAAGGCCGGACGCAAGCAGCATCAGCGCCAGCAGCAGTATTGCACGAAGTTCTGTCATAGTTTGTCAATTGTCAACAGTCCAAGTTCCGCAGATGCGGGACACGGAGACCGTCAATCGCCGGAGGCGAAGGACATATCCCACACGGCAAAAATAGCAGGCAATACTGGAAAAAAGAAAAACCCGCACCCGGAAAGGTACGGATTTTTACTGCCACGCACGAATTTTTACTGCTGCAGCAAGATTCTTTATCTTCTGAATCCCTTCATCCTCTGCATAAGGCCTCCGGTCACAGCCGAATGCATCAGCTTGCGGGTGCTTTCAAACTGCTTGAGGAGCCTGTTCACCTCCGGAATCGAGGTACCCGAACCGTCCGCGATCCTCTTGCGGCGGCTTCCGTTGATGATTTCGGGATGTTCCCTCTCCTGCGGGGTCATGGACATTATTATGGCCTCTATGCTCTTGAATGCATTGTTGTCGATGTCAACGTCCTTGATGGCCTTGCCCACTCCCGGAAGCATCGAAGCGAGGTCCTTGATGTCACCCATCTTCTTGACCTGCTGGATCTGGTTGTAGAAGTCCATAAAGGTAAACTGGTTTTTTGCGAGCTTTTTCTTGAGTTCGCGCGCTTCCTTTTCGTCATACTGCTGCTGGGCCTTCTCCACGAGGGACACCACGTCGCCCATTCCGAGGATGCGGTCTGCAATGCGGGCCGGGTGGAACACATCCAGGGCCTCCATCTTCTCGCCTGTGGAAACAAACTTGATCGGTTTTCCCACAACGGCCTTGATCGACAGCGCTGCACCGCCCCTTGTATCACCGTCCATCTTGGTGAGCACGACTCCGTCGAAATCGATCCTGTCGTTGAAGGCTTTGGCTGTCTCCACAGCATCCTGGCCGGTCATCGCATCCACTACAAAAAGCGTCTCGGTAGGATTGACAGCCTTGTGGAGTGCGGAAATCTCGTTCATCAGCTCCTCGTCAACCGCAAGACGGCCGGCTGTATCTATGATGACTACTGAATAGCCCTCGCGCTTTGCCTGCGAGATGGCATTCTTTGCAATGGCAATCGGGTCCTTCACTCCCTCTTCGGTATATACCGGGACTCCCACCTGCTCGCCGAGCACCTTGAGCTGCTCTATGGCGGCAGGACGGAAAGTGTCGCAGGCGGCAAGAAGCACCTTCATTCCCCTCCTGCTCTTGACGTGGAGGGCAAGCTTGCCGGAGAAAGTGGTCTTACCCGAACCGTTCAGACCGGCTACGAGCACGACTCCCGGATTGCCCTTGAGGTTGATGTCCTGCGAACTGCTGCCCATAAACTCGGCAAGCTCGTCGTGGACAATCTTGACCATCATCTGCTGGGGCTTCACTGCCGTGAGCACATCCTGGCCCATTGCCTTCTGCTTTACCCTGTCGCAGAAATCCTTGGCGACACGATAGCTTACGTCGGCATCAAGAAGTGCCTTGCGGATATCCTTTACAGTCTCCGCAACATTGATTTCGGTAATCCGGCCCTCGCCCTTGAGTATCTTGAACGACTTTTCAAGCCTTTCCTGCAAATTTTCGAACATAAATAAATAATCGATTTATAAATCAGATTGCAAATTTAGCAAAAAAGACTAAATTTGCGAATCAAATCGCAGTTAGCAGCCGTTCCCGGACGAAAGGCTCGCTGCCTGATTGAGAAATTAATGACAAATTAAAAGCGTTGGAAATGGAAAAGGGTCCAATTTCACAATTCATCACCCACAACTACCGCCACTTCAATTCAGCGGCCCTCGTTGATGCCGCAAAGGCGTATGAAGACCTTCTTGCCAAGGGAGGCAAGATGTTCCTTGCAATGGCAGGCGCCATGAGTACCGCCGAGCTCGGTATCTCTCTTGCAGAAATGATACGCCAGGACAAGTTCTCTTTCGTCTGCTGCTCGGCAAACAATCTCGAGGAGGACATCATGAATCTCGTGGCACACACCAAATACTATCGTGTACCCAATTATAGAGACCTCACTCCCCAGCAGGAGCAGGAACTCCTCGACAACCACTACAACCGTGTCACCGACACCTGCATCCCTGAAGAGGAGGCATTCCGCCGTCTCGAAGGTGCACTGACCGACGTGTGGGACAAGGCAAAGGCCGAGGGCAAGAGGTATCTCCCATATGAATACATCTACCAGATTCTCCGCAGCGGCGTTCTCGAGAAATACTATGAGATCGACCCTAAGGACAGCTGGGTCATGGCTGCCTGCGAGAAGAACATCCCTATCATCTGCCCGGCTTGGGAAGACTGCACGACCGGCAACATCTTCACTGCACACGTAATCCGCGGTGAATATGACCCGTCCCTCGTCATCCAGGGCGTTGAGGTCATGATGTTCCTCGTTGACTGGTACAAGGAGAATTCCAAGGGCGCAGGAGTAGGCTTCTTCCAGATCGGAGGAGGTACAGCAGGCGATTTCCCGATCTGCTGCGTTCCTATGATGGAGCAGGATCTCGGCTGGAAGGGCACACCTCTCTGGTCATACTTCTGCCAGATTTCGGACAGCACCACCTCATACGGTTCTTACTCCGGAGCTGTTCCGAACGAAAAGATTACCTGGGGCAAGCTTTCTCCTGACACCCCGAGATTCATCGTTGAATCCGACGCCACAATCGTAGCACCGCTCATCTTCGCATACGTTCTCGGCTGGTAAACTGGAAACTGTTTTTATTACTGTCAGATTGATCTAAGCTTGGACTATTGAATATGAAGACAATAATACTCAATATGATGCGATACGGATTAGTTCTGCCGGAAACGGTAAAGGGTCCCGGATGCATGCTGTTCGGACTCACGGGTCACAGGCCAAACCAGAAGAATCTGGAAAAGAAAATGGAGACCCGAGGCAGGAAGCCAAAATACCATTGGCCTGAAAGTTATGCCGATGTTGAAAAGAAAATCAACCGATGGCGCAAAGTCCGTGTGCGCAAATGGGCTGATTTTTCACGGGAGGATCTTGTAAAAGAGACCGGCATCCCGAGGTACATCATACAGAACTATTTCCAGATCTACATCAACAAGGATTTCAGGGAATGGAAGACTGAAGTGAAGGTGGATGCCACAAAGAATCTCCTCATCAAGTATCCCGAGAAGTCCATATATGAGATTGGCAAAATGGGCGGATTCAGCGACAATGCCAATTTCCACAGACAGTTCAAGCGGATCACCGGCACCACTCCGCAATCCTGGCGCGAGCAGTTTGCAGAGGGCCGATAACAGTCTGGCCAGTAATAGACATCATTCATAATCAACCCGGACCGTGGATGGCCCGGGTTGACTGTTATTATGCCCGTTATGGAATCAATTACTGCTGATGGGCCGGACGGAGAAGGTCAAGAACCACCTTTACAGGGTTGAATGTCTCGAGAGGCACTTCCACAAACATTGTGTTCCAGTCGCTCATGGCCCCGTTCCAGAGTCCCGGGAGTTCGAGAGCCTTGAGCTCACGGCCCTGATAGCTCTTCGAGCTGATGAAACCGGCTTCCTCATCGACATAATCGAGCAGGTTGAACTTTTCTCCCTTATAGTCACGCAGACAGCATACAAGGTCCACCGGATTGAAGTGGGTGGCGTTTGCAAGAATGCCGCTCGAACGTCCGTCCTCCGGATTGATCTGCACGCTCTCAAGTATCTGGAGGTTTGATGAACCGTCCTTGCCCGCAATCACGAAAGGTCCTCCTCCCGGCTCACCTTCATTGCGCACCATTCCGCAGACACGGATAGGGCGGTTGAGCTTGCTGCGGATGAGCTCCACGCGTGCGGCAGGGTCGGTCGTAAGCGGAAGCTGAACACAGAGTTCCCTGTCAAGGAAAGCCTCCACCTTGTCGCAGAGCTGGCGGCATTCGGAGGAAGCGGGATCCGTGGCGGCATCGAAGGCCCTGAGGTACCCGAAAATGGTGTCGCGCAGCTCAAGAGCCTTGCCCATGAGCACCTTCTTGTATTTTGCAGTCACAGGAAGGAGCCTCTCTACAGCCACATTGTCAATATTCTTGATTGATACGAGCTCCTCCTCCACCTTGTTGAGATTGTAGATGAGCGCGCCGTGTCCTGCAGGACGGAAAAGAAGGGTACCGTCTTCCTTGCGGAAAGGCTTGTTTTTGGTATCCACGGCAACAGTGTCAGTGGCCTTGTCCTGGTAAGTAAATGAAATATTGTATTTTACGCCATATTTCCTTTCATACTCGCCGCGCACTTCCTCAAGGGCAGCCTCGAAAAGCGGACGGTGTTCCGGAGAAATCGTGACGATGACATTGGCAGTACCGTCGGAATTGCGCATATATTCCTGGGCCTCTACAAGATGCTCCGCAAAAGCAGTGCGCACCTCATCCTCATACCTGTGGAACCTGATGACGCCCTTTGGCTTGCTGCCGTAGCCGAGACCCTCATCCGTGAGGACCAGAGCGGCAGCCTTCTTCCTGAAATCAGCGGTGTCCTGGGGCTCGCCGAAAAGCTCAGGGGTATAGAATGCAAACCTGCGGATATTGGATGCAAGCCTTCCCACGGCGCTGTCGGAATTCACATCGGTGCCAGACTGCAGCTTGTCAAGCCCGGCAAAAATGTCCTTGAACATACGTGAGGCAGCACCGGAAGCCGGGACGAACTTGCATTTTCCGCGGACCACGGCCTTGTCATAATAGCTTACGGCTGCATCCTCCTCTTCTGGGGAAAGCACGCAGATACCCCTGTCCGGAGTAGCTGCAGAAATGATTTTCATCCATGGGAACCCCTTTTTGAAGCGCTCCACCTGCCCGGTTACGGTTTTGACTGATGCACCTGCGGCCTCAATCTGCTGAATGTCTTCGTGTGTGAACATAATATTGTGGTTTAGATATATATTTCCCTGCGGTAACTGTATTTGCTGCGGAGGCGGTCGAAATCGTCCGGAGACAGGCGCAGCATAAAATCGTCAGTAAAAATGGGATAGTTGTATTGCAGAAGCGATGCAATCTCACCCTGGTTCTTGCCGATGATGTCAATCTTGGCGGCCTCGTTCTCGGGGAGCTCCGCCTTCGGGAAGAACTCGTAGAGCTCGGTAATTCCGAAATAGTGGGCAACCGCCCTCACGACTGCTGCCGTACCGTTCTGCTTTCCCTGGTAGGAATACCCGGCAATGTGGGGAGTGGCGATGTCGGCAAGCTCGAGAAGCTCCTTGTTGATGTTGGGCTCATTCTTCCAGGTGTCTATGATGATTGTCCCGAGCCTAGGCCTTGCCGCTATCAGGGCATCCTCGTCCACGACTTCCCCCCTGGAAGTATTGATGAAGAAAGCTCCCTTTTTCATTTTCGCGAAAAACGATGCATCCGCCATGTTCCTTGTCTGCGGAGTGAGCGGGACATGAAGGGTGACAATGTCCGAACCCTTCAGGAGCTCCTCAAGCGAACAGTATCCGAAATGGCCCTCGGCAGCCTCGCGCGGCGGGTCATAGCGGCGCACCTTGAAGCCAAGGCTCACGGCCATCTCCTCCACCCGTTTTCCCACGTGGCCGACTCCGATGATGCCCATTGTACGCCCCTTCAGGCTCACCGCCTTCCGGGAGGCCACCCCGTAGAGGGCGGAAAAGACATACTCCATCACTCCCCCGGCGTTGCATCCCGGGGCATTGCACACCAGTATGTCGCGCTCTGCGCAATAGTCCCTGTCGATATGGTCCACCCCGATGGTCGCCGAAGCAATCATCTTCACCGGAGTACCCTCGAGAAGGGCTTCGTTGCATTTGGTTATGGTCCTGGTTATCAACACAGTGGCATCAGCAAGGTCTTCACGGCAGATCTCCCTTCCGTCCTTATAGACCACCTCGGCCCAGGGCTCGAACACCCCCTGAAGGAAGGGGATTGCCCTGTCGGCAACTATTTTCATGTTACTGTTCATCCTATAAGTCATTTCAGGACAATGGACTTGACAAAGCCCCCCGCCCTGTCGAAAAATTTATCCTTTTCAAGCAGACTGTTGATTTCGCGCAGGATGGTCTCCCTCTGCGGGAAAAGACGGCTGCGGACCACCGAAGAGGACAGGGTGCAGTACAGCACTCCCCTGTCGTATCTTTTGGAAATCGTGTATGGAGCGGCACCCGAGACGCTGTCCCAGGCCTCGTACACCCTCTGGCGGCTGATCCCGGAAGAAAGCTTCATCGTGCGGATGTACTCGGCGATGAGCTCCTCCATTCCGGCCGCCTCCTTTCTCTCGAGCCGTGTCACTGCGGAAGGTCGTCCCATATTTCTCCTCCTGATTTGAAACTGCCGCCTTCAGCGACGTAATATTTCCTGTCGGAAGTGATCGGTTCGACCACCCCCGCGAGTCTTGTCTTGTTGCTGTCGCTTATGAAAATCTGGCCGAAATCCTGGCCGGCCACCATATGGAGCAGATTGGCTATACGGCCCACGTCCAGCTTGTCGAACACATCGTCCAGGAGCAGCTGCGGGGCATATCCGTAGCACTTTTTCATTATCTCGTACTGGGCAAACTTCAGCGCAACGAGAAAGGATTTCTGCTGCCCCTGGGAGCCGTATCTCCTGATCGGATGGCCGTTCATGAGGAATTCGATGTCATCCCTCTGCGGTCCGGCAGATGTGAAATGGAGCACCATGTCGCGTTCGCGCGAAGCGGCAAGAAGGTCCCCCAGCGGCGCCCTGTCCATATCGGAAACATACCTTACGGACACCTTCTCGCGGTCTCCGGAGATCATCCCGTAGTATTCGGCCACGACAGGGCCGAGGTCCTGCACAAAACGTCTGCGTGCCTCGTGGACCGGTCCCGCGTGCGCGGACAGCTTTTCGTCAAACACTGAAAGAAGGTCGGCGTCCCTCACCTGTGCCTTCAGGATCCTGTTGCGCTGGAAAAGATAGCGGTTGTACTGCTGGATCCCGGACAGATACTCCCTGTCCATCTGCGAGATGACGGCGTTGACAAAACGCCTTCGCCCCTCACCCGATTCGCTCACGAGGGCGGAATCCTGCGGGGACACCATCACGATCGGAAGCTCGCCGATATGGTCCGATACCTTTTCATAGGGCTTGTCATCCCTTTTTATGCGCTTTTCGCCACCCGACGTGACTGAGACCGTAAACCTGCTTTCGCGGCCGTTGTCCATCCGATATACCCCGGCAATGGAAAAACAGTCCGTCCCGTGACGGAAATTGAAGCGGTCCGAGGTCGAGAAGGCGCTCTTTGTCATCGAAAGATACCATACGGCATCGAGCAGATTGGTCTTTCCCTCACCGTTGTTTCCGCTGATACAGTTGAGGTTCGGCGAAAAATCCAATTCGGCGAGGGCGATGTTCCTGAAATTCTGGACAACTATTTTTTCGAGTACTGCCATATCAATACAAATATAAAAACAATCTGTTTCATTCGCAACGGTGTGCCGCCGCAATCCGCCACAAAAAAACCATCCGTTCCCGGGGCCGCGGCAGTCAATAGTTCCGCTGCGGGAATTGGATGATTGCGTAAAAAACATTAAATTTGCACCCTTATCGGAAATTTTGGCTGAAATAACAAAAAAATTTAAGAATATGGCAAAAGAAAACCTCAAGGACCTTGAAAAGGCCCAGCAGGAATTGGTGGACGAGAAGATTTCGTCCGTCGAGAAGTTCTTCAATGAAAACAAAAAGACCATCGTGGGCATCCTTGTAGCCATCGTTGCGGTGGGTCTTGCAATCCTCATCTACAACAAGTTCTATGTCGAGCCGAAGACCGAGGAGGCCCTCCAGCAGATGTTCCCGGCAGAGGCCCAGTTCGACGCACAGGCTTATGACGTGGCCCTCAACGGCGACGGCAACATCATGGGATTTGCCGAGATTGCAAAGGAATACGGCAACAAGGCCGGAAAGGCCGTTTATCTCTATGCCGGCGTCTGCGAGCTCCAGCTTGGCAACTACGAAAGCGCCCTGGGCTACCTCAAGAAATACAGCGGCAAGGACGCGATTCTCGCTGCAAAGGCCCTCGGATGCATGGGTGACGCCTATGTAGGCCTGGGCGATAACGCAAAGGCCCTCTCCTGCTATGACAAGGCCGCTGCAAAGGCCGACAACATGTTCGCAGCTTCCTACCTCTTCAAGGCAGGCGTGGTGTGCGAGGAGGAAGGCAACGCGCAGAAGGCTCTCGGCTACTACAAGAGGATCAGGGAAGAGTATCCGCAGTCCCTCGAAGGCTATGACATCGAAAAATACATTTCAAGAATAGAGAACGCTGAGTAATATGGGAAGGGCATTTGAATTCAGAAAGGAAAGGAAGATGAAGAGATGGGGTCACATGGCCCGCGTCTTCACCAAGCTCGGAAAGGAAATCACCATTGCGGTAAAGCAGGGAGGTCCTGACGTTGTGGGCAACCCGCGTCTCCGCGCCCTCATCGCCGAGGCACGCAACGAGAGCATGCCGAAGGAGAACATCGAAAGGGCCATCAAGAAGGCTACCGACAAGAACGTCGGCGACTTCAAGGAGGTCGTTTACGAAGGATACGGTCCTCACGGCATCGCATACCTTGTCGAGACAGCCACCGACAACACCACCCGCACCGTTGCCAATGTGCGCAGCTACTTCACAAAATGCGGAGGAACCCTCGGCACAAGCGGCAGCGTAAGCTTCATGTTCGACCACAAGTGCGTGTTCCGCATCAAGGAGGACCCGGCAAAGCCTGTTGACCTTGAAAGCCTCGAGCTCGAGCTCATCGACCTCGGACTTGACGAGATCTTCGAGGAGGAGACCGAGGACGAGAACGAGAACATCACAAAGCAGATTGTCATCTACGGCGACTACACGGCCTACGGAGCCATCCAGAAATACATCGAGGACAATGGCTACGAGCTCATCTCCGGAGGTTTCGACAGGATCCCTAACGTGGACCTCAAGGAAGTGACACCGGAGCAGAGAGTCACCCTTGACAAGCTTACCAACCTCCTTGAGGACGACGAGGACGTGACCAATGTCTTCACCACCCTCAAGCCTGAGGAATAAAGAAATGCTCCAAATAGACAAATAATCTGAAACGAAGCACCTATTTTTGGATGCTTCGTTTTTTATTTATCGGAGAGTTTTTAGTAAATTTGCTTGTTTTTATTTCAATAAATACCTGATTTATGAGTATTCAGCAGGAAAATATAGCCAAACTCGTTGAGCGCAGGGCCAATGCCAGGATGGGCGGTGGCCAGAAACGTATAGACGCTCAGCACCAGAAGGGCAAACTCACTGCCCGTGAAAGAATTGCGTTGCTTCTCGACGAAGGTTCCTTCGAAGAGTACGATATGTTTGTACAGCACCGCTGCACCAACTTCGGAATGGAGAAGACACATTTCGACGGAGACGGTGTCGTGACAGGCTGCGGCACAATCGGCGGACGCCTTGTGTATGTGTATGCACAGGATTTCACCGTTACCGGAGGTTCCCTGTCAAAGACGATGTCGGAGAAAATCTGCAAGGTGATGGACCTTGCCGCACGCAACGGAGCCCCTTGCATCGGGCTCAATGACTCCGGCGGTGCGCGTATCCAGGAAGGAATCGACTCCCTCGCCGGATTCGGAGAGATTTTCGAGCGCAACATCCTCTCTTCAGGTGTGGTTCCGCAGATTTCCGGAATCTTCGGCCCTTGCGCCGGAGGTGCGGTTTACTCCCCTGCCCTCACCGACTTTACCGTTATGGTGAAGAACACCTCATATATGTTCCTTACCGGTCCAGCCGTGGTCAAGAGCGTCACCGGAGAGGATGTGAGCCAGGAGCAGCTCGGAGGAGCGGCAGTGCACGCAGCCAAGAGCGGCGTGGCGCATTTTGCGGCGGACAACGAGCAGGAAGGCATCGCCACCATAAAGGAACTGCTCTCCTATCTCCCGCAGAACAATATGGAGACAGCGCCGGAAGTGCCTACCCAGGATCCTGTGGGAAGGGTTGACGATGCTCTCAACGCCATCATCCCTGACAATCCCAACAAGCCTTACGACATGTACTACGTCATCGGCAGCATCGTGGATGACGGAAAGTTCTTCGAGGTGCACAAGGAATATGCAAAGAACATCATCGTGGGCTTCGCACACATGGGCGGACGCAGCGTCGGCATCGTGGCCAACCAGCCGAAGGTGCTCGCCGGAGTGCTCGACATCAACGCTTCCCGCAAGGCATCCCGCTTCGTGAGGTTCTGCGACGCATTCAACATCCCGCTTGTCACCCTTGTGGACGTGCCTGGCTTCCTCTGCGGCACCCAGCAGGAGTACGGGGCCATCATCACCAACGGGGCCAAACTCCTCTATGCCTACGGCGAGGCTACCGTTCCGAAGGTTACCGTCACCCTCCGCAAATCCTACGGCGGAGCACACATCGTGATGAGCTGCAAGCAGCTGCGCGGTGACATCAACTACGCATGGCCATCGGCCAACATCGCCGTTATGGGAGCTGATGGAGCAGTCAACATCCTCTACGCCAAGGAAATCAAGGCTGAGGAAGACCCTGCAAAGCAGGCCGAAATCTTCGAAGAGAAGAAAAAGGAATACAACGACCTCTTCAGCAACCCTTACCAGGCTGCCCAGAAGGGATACATCGATGATGTCATCGAGCCGAGGAACACCCGCTTCCGCGTGATCAGAGCCCTCGAGCAGCTCGCCGGCAAGAAGCAGGACGTTCCTGCCAAGAAACACGACAACCTTCCTCTTTAACAGCCGTTTATGATGAAACACAGAATAATTGCAACGGTCGCCGTTCTTCTGGCATTCTGCGCCGGAGCCCGTTCGCAGAACGTCATTGACCTCATTGTGTCCGAGGTCATGGCGGAAAGCGATTCGCTCTCCCTCGTGGACGACTACGGCAGGAGGAACGGATGGATCGAGATCTTCAACACATCGCAGGGAACGGTCAATCTCGGTGGCTGTTACCTGACCGATGACAGGGACAACCTCAAGAAGAGCCTGATACAGAAGGGCGACCTCCGCACACAGCTGGGTCCGCGCCAGAGCATCGTGTTCTTTGCGAGCGGTGATTCCTCGGACGGTACTTTCTACACGAGCTTCACCATCCGTCCCGGCAGCACCATCTACCTTGTCAGCAACGACGGAAGGACAATAGTGGACTCCATTGAAGTCCCGCAGGACCTCCCTGCCGGCATGTCCGTGACAAAGATTGCGGAAGACCTCAAGCAGATGGATTTCCGGACAGTTCCGCAGCCGGTAAAGCCTACTCCGTATGCATCTGCAGGTGCCCACAGCGCCGAGTCCAAGGCACAGAAGATTGCCGAGAGCGACCCGCACGGCTGGACCCTCACGGTCACCTCGGTATCAGTGGTGTTCTGCGCACTCGCAATCCTCTGGTTCCTCTTCTGGATCCTGTTCGAAAGGCCTGCAAAGCAGAAGGCCAAAGCAAAGGACAAGCCTGCGGCACAGAAGAAAACTGCCGTCAAAGGAGGAAAGGAGGACGAGATTGCAGCAGCCGTAGCCCTTGCCCTCGATATGGACGGAAACGGGGAGACATATGCAGCAATCGCAATGGCCCTCCATCTCCAACTCACAGACTGCGTCCATGACACGGAGCCTTACTTTATCACAATAAAGCGTTCATCCTCAAGCGATTGGAACGATAAGACACAGAATTTCAGAAAATACCCGACCAGATAAAACATAAAAATTATGGCAACATATAAATTCAAGATCAACGGCAACGCATACGAGGTTGCAGTGAACTCAATCGAAGGAAAGATTGCAAATGTCAATGTAAACGGCGCAGACTACCAGGTGGAGCTTGAAAACGCCCCTGCAGCAGCTCCTGTTCAGGCAGCTCCGGCTCCTGTGGCAGCTGCTCCGGCAGTGGCCGCAACCCCTGCTCCTGCTACTGCCGCTGCGGCACCTGCAGCAGGCGGGGAAAAAGTCCCTTCACCGCTCCCTGGAGTCATCATCGAGGTATCCGTAAAGGAAGGACAGGCAGTGAGGGCCGGCCAGAAAGTGGCTGTCATCGAGGCCATGAAGATGGAGAACGAAATCTCCGCACCGAAGGACGGCACAATCACCGCCATCCATGTGGCCAAGGGAGATTCAGTGCTTGAAGGCGCAGACATCGTTACAATCGCATAAGCATTTATGGAGCAGATAATCAGCAGCCTGCAGCAATTCTGGCAATTCACCGGATTTGCAAACTGCCAGTGGCAGAACATCGCGATGATTGTCATAGGCATTGCATTCATCACGGTTGCAATCCTGAAGGAATGGGAGCCGCTGCTTCTGGTGCCGATCGGATTCGGTATGATCATAGGCAACATCCCTATGTTTCCGGGACTCAACATCGGCATCTATGAAAACGGTTCCGTGCTCAACACCCTCTATCAGGGTGTGAAGATGGGATGGTATCCGCCTCTGATTTTCCTCGGAATCGGTGCCATGACCGATTTCTCGGCACTGATTTCCCAACCGAGGCTCATCCTGATCGGTGCTGCGGCGCAGATGGGTATTTTCGGAGCATATCTGCTTGCCCTTGCCTGCGGATTCATGCCGAATGAGGCAGGTGCCATCGGCATCATCGGAGGTGCAGACGGTCCTACCGCCATCTTCCTTTCCTCAAAGCTCGCACCGGACCTCATGGGTGCAATCGCGGTATCGGCCTATTCATATATGGCCCTCGTGCCTGTGATCCAGAGGCCTATCATGCTTGCACTCACCACAAAGAAGGAGCGCCTCATCCGCATGCCTGCCCCGCGTCAGGTAAGTCAGAAGGAGAAGATCATCTTCCCTATCATCGGCTTCCTCACCACGGCATTCATAGTTCCGTCAGGTCTTCCGCTCCTGGGCATGCTGTTTTTCGGCAACCTGCTCAAGGAAAGCGGTGTGACAAGGAGGCTTGCAGAGGCTGCAAGGGGACCTATCGTGGATATCGTGACCATCCTCATCGGACTCACCGTGGGTGCTTCCACACAGGCAGACAAGTTCCTGACCGGCAAATCCCTGCTCATCTTCGGACTCGGACTCCTGTCATTTGTCATCGCGACTACCTGCGGAGTGCTTTTCGTGAAGCTCTTCAACCTGTTCATCAGGGACCCGAAGAGGAAGATCAACCCGCTCATCGGAAATGCCGGTGTGTCCGCAGTGCCTGACAGCGCAAGGGTTTCCGAGGTCGTGGGAAGGGAAAGCGACCCGACAAACCATCTCCTTATGCACGCGATGGGACCGAATGTGGCCGGAGTCATCGGCTCCGCAGTGGCTGCCGGTATCCTGCTGAGTTTCCTCGGATAGCATCTGCCCAATAATATCATTTATAGAGGCTGGCCCAAAAGGTCAGCTTCTTTTTTGCAGATTGAGAGGTTCAGCCCGGCCATATATCTGATAATCAATAAAAGCATGTGCGCGGTGATTTGCACGAAACAAACAGGAACGGTAAGGGTTATAGACAAATTTTTACTAACTTTGAGGATTTGAAACGGACTGTACAAATGGAGATAACCAACCCGAAAAGAATTGTGATGCTGGACGGTGCGATGGGCACCATGATCCAGAAATACGGACTGGAAGAGGATGATTTCAGACGGGGCTATTTCGAAGGCCACCCAAGGGACCTGAAGGGCAACAACGAATGCCTCAACCTCACGCGGCCGGACGTCATCGCCGAAATCCATAAGGAATACATTGACGCCGGAGCTGATATTATTGAGACCAACACGTTCAGTGCCAACAGCATATCGCAGAAAGAATACGGACTTGCAGATATGGCTGCCAAGATGGCATACTGCGGAGCCAGGATTGCGCGCGAAGCCGCTGATGCCGAGGCAGCAAAGCCGGGCGGAAGGAAGGTGCTTGTGGCGGGAAGCATGGGCCCTACATCAAAGTCCCTGACCCTCGCTCCGGACATTTCCAATCCGGCACGCCGCGACATCACCTTCGACGAGATGGCCCAAGCATATTCCGGGCAGGCAAAGGCCCTGATAGACGGCGGTGCGGACCTTCTGATTATAGAGACCTGTTTCGACGCACTCAATACCAAGGCGGCCCTGTATGCCGTCAGCCGTATAGAATGGGGGTTCCCGGTAATAGTGTCTGTGACCGCAAGCGACAAGAGCGGCAGGACGCTGACCGGACAGACGATGGAGGCATTCTACAACTCCGTGCGCCACTACCCTCTCACGGCATTCGGAATCAACTGTGCCCTCGGAGCACACGATATGATACCTATAGTCAAGGAGATAGCCTCGTTCTGCGAGGTGCCGGTCATCTGCTATCCCAATGCCGGACTCCCTGACGAGCTGGGCAACTACAACGAAAGGCCCGAGCATATGGCCTACCTCATGGGCAAGATGGGCAGGCACCTCAACATCGCGGGAGGCTGCTGCGGCACACTCCCCGACCATATCTGTGCTGTGTCAACGGCCCTGACGGACATACCTCCGCGCGAGGTCCCGGGCAGGGACGGACACCTCAGGGTAAGCGGCCTGGAGGCATATACCATCGATACCGAGAAGAACCGTTTCACCAATATCGGGGAAAGGACCAATGTGGCCGGCTCGCGCAAATTCGCCAAACTGATTGCGGCCGGGGATTATGATGCCGCCGTGGGAGTGGCTGCGACACAGATTGAAAACGGGGCCAACATCATCGACATCAATATGGACGATGCGATGCTCGACAGCCCGAGGGAGATGGAGGCGTTCGTGCGCTACATCGAGAACGACCCTTCGGTGGCAAAGGCTGCGCTGATGATTGATTCCTCCCATTGGGAGAGCATACTCGCGGGACTCAAGAACGCACAGGGAAAGTGCATCGTCAATTCCATAAGCCTCAAGGAAGGCGAAGAAGCTTTCCTTGACAAAGCAATGGAAATCAGGAATCTCGGTGCGGCTATGGTGGTGATGGCCTTTGACGAGAAGGGCCAGGCCACGACATTCGCCCGCAAGGTGGAAATCTGCCGGAGAGCCTATAATATACTTACATCCAACGGGATATCTCCGGAAGACATCATTTTCGACGTCAACGTGCTTTCCATCGGGACAGGCATCGAGGAGCACGCCCGCTATGCCGTGGATTTCATCGAGGCGGTGCGCTGGATAAAGGCAAATCTGCCGGGATGCTACACTTCAGGAGGCATTTCCAACCTTTCATTTGCGTTCAGGGGCAACAACCCGGTACGCGAGGCCATGCATTCGGCTTTTCTCTACCATGCAGTTGCGGCAGGACTGGATATGGGCATTGTCAATCCGGCCATGCTTCAGGTCTATGACGACATCGAGCCGGAGCTGCGCACCTGTGTGGAGGACGTGATTTTCGACCGCGACCCGCAGGCTACGGAAAGGCTTATCGCCAAGGCGCAGAAGATCATGGAGCAGCAGTCTTCAGACAAGGCTGCGGAGACAGGTGCTGCCGCGCAAGATGCCGGGAGCGCCGTGGACAGGATCACTGAGGCGCTGGTCAAGGGCAAGAGCGCAACCCTTCGGGAGGATGTGCTCGAGTGCCTTGAAAAGGAAGGGGCTGCGGTCAAGGTCATCGAAGGGCCGCTGATGTCCGGGATGGAGCGCGTGGGCGTGCTGTTCGGCGAGGGCAAGATGTTTCTCCCGCAGGTGGTCAAGTCCGCGAAGGTGATGAAGGACGCCGTGGCGATTCTGGAGCCGTACATGAAGGGGGACGGAGAGTCCTCCGGAGGAAGGCCGCTTGTGATAATGGCTACGGTCAAGGGTGATGTGCACGATATCGGAAAGAATATTACGGGGATTGTCCTGGGATGCAACGGCTTTGAGGTCAAGGACCTGGGAGTGATGGTGGACAAGGCGGAGATCCTGGATGCCGCCGTGGCCGGAAAGGCTGCCATCATCGGGGTGAGCGGCCTGATAACGCCGAGCCTGTTCCAGATGGAGGAGCTTTGCCGGGAGATGACGGCGCGGCACCTGGACATTCCGCTGCTCATCGGTGGCGCCACCACTTCGGCGATGCATACTGCGGTGAAGCTTGCGCCCCTGTACGACCATGTGTTCTACGGCCAGGATGCGTCGGACACTGCAGTAAAGGCAAAGAGGATCATGCTTGACCGCGAGGCTTTCGAGAAGTCGGAGCACGAGGCGCAGGAAAGGCTGCGCGAAATGCGCCAGGGCCGGGCCGCGGCGCCGGCAGCGGGCTCGGACGAGGGAGGTTTCTCGCGCAGGAGCTACCTTACGAAGGCCGAATTCGAGCCTTGGGAGGCGGCGGCGCTGGAGATTCCGATTAAGGATCTTCAGAGCATGTTTGACTGGGATACTTTCCTGATGGCCTGCGGAATAAGGGCGCCGCGTACCTGCACGCAGGGCAATCGGGAGATTGCCGGCCTCCGGGCCGAAGGCCGGAGGTGCCTGCGCGCCCTGGTAAGGGGCGCACAGGTGCGTGTGAGGTACTCGCTGAAGTTTTTCCAGGCCTATTCGAAGGACGATACGCTGGTGCTGGAGGGTGGTGCCGGCAAAGGGGCCGCTCTTCCTATGCTCCGCCAGGAAGAGCCGGCACGCCGTGCCGACGGCAAGGTGTGCCGTATGTCGCTCTGCGACTGGGCCCCTCCTGCCGAATACGACACCCGTACCCCTGTGGGACTGTTTGCAATCAGCGTCCACACGGGAGACTGTCCGCTGGCGGCCAGTACGGGCGGCCGGACCGGAAAGCTTGCTGCACTGGGCTCCGCCGGGCCGTGCAGGTGTCCGGGCTGCGAAAGCACCTACGACAACCTCATAGAGAGGGCCGTCAGGGTGACGCTTGCGGAGACCGCGTCGAAATGGATTGACCGTGAGTTGAAAAAGGCGCTGAAGAGCACCTCGAAAGTCATCTCCAAGCCGGCGGTGGGATATGCCGCCTGCCCGGACCATTCGCTCAAGAAAGATATTTTCGGGCTGCTTCCGAAAGGGGCTGAAGGCCTTGGAATTGAGCTGACCGACAGCTGCGCGATGATCCCGGACGCATCCATCTGCGGACTGGTGTTCATCCACCCTGTCGCCGCCTTCCCTGAAATCAGGAAGATAAGCTCGAAGCAGTATGCTTCATACGCGATGCGCCGCGGCTTCACCGAAGAGCAGGCGCGGCAGTATCTGGGATATCTGCTGTAGCGGAAGGGACTTGCCATCGGCCCT
>CAMBMK010000029.1 GCA_945868745.1 uncultured Bacteroidales bacterium | reverse complement strand
GCTCAAAGCAAGCTGCGCAGCTCAGCCCAAGGGCTGCTCCGCTTGCTTTGTGCCTTAGACGCTCTAAATTTTCGGAGTGGGAAAATGCAAATCAACCGGGATTTTACGTTGAGCCGACCGGGGTCGCTCGTTCAAGTCTCCGCATACGAACAAAGGCTGCCCTGATGGACAGCCTTTGTATTGGAGCGGAAAACGAGACTTGAACTCGCGACCCCGACCTTGGCAAGGTCGTGCTCTACCAACTGAGCTATTTCCGCATTGCTTGGGATTACAAAGGTACGTATATTTTTTGACTTTGCAAATTTTTTGCTGATTTTTTTCAAATTTTCAGCTTTTTTCCCAAAAACAGGCCCGATGGACCTTCAAAAACCTATACTTCCACGCAATTGCTGAACTCGCGGAGGAACCTCATGTCGTTCTCGAAATAATGACGGAGGTCATTGACCTGCCACTTCAGCATCGCGATGCGCTCGATACCCATACCGAAAGCGAACCCACTGTATTTCTTGGAATCGATGCCCGAAGCCTCGAGGACATTAGGGTCCACCATACCGCAGCCGAGAATCTCAAGCCAGCCTGTACCCTTGCAGATGTTGCAGCCCTTGCCGTGGCAGATGTTGCAGCTTACGTCAACCTCTGCTGAAGGCTCCGTGAACGGGAAATAAGATGGACGCATACGTATCTGGGTGTCGGCTCCGAACATCTCGCGGGCAAACAGGAGGATGGCCTGCTTGAGGTCGGCGAAATTGACTCCCTCATCGATATAGAGACCCTCGACCTGATGGAAGATGCAGTGTGCACGGGCCGAAATAGCCTCGTTGCGGAACACCCTTCCCGGGCAGATCACCCTGATCGGCGGTTTCATCCTCTCCATAGTCCTGACCTGGACACTCGAGGTGTGGGTCCTCAGAAGAAGCGGATTGGGATGGCCGGCGGACACGAAGAAAGTGTCCTGCATATCCCTTGCCGGATGGTTCGGAGGGAAATTGAGGGCTTCAAACACATGGTAGTCATCCTCGACCTCCGGGCCCTCTGCCACATCATAGCCGAACTTGCGGAAGATATTGACAATCTCCTGACGGGCAATGGACACAGGATGGCGCGAACCCAGCGGAAGCGGGTCTCCAGGCATGCTTACATCGTCCGACGGAGCCGCCGCAGAAGCTGAAACTGCAACCTCGGCCTTCAGCTCCTGGATCTTGTCGGAGGCAAGCTTCTTGAGGACGTTGAGCTTCTGGCCAAACTCCCTCTTCACCTCCGGGGACACGGTCCTGAACTCTTCAAAAAGCCTGGTAATCTCACCTTTCTTGCCGAGAAGACGCACCCTTGCGTCCTCTATTTCCTTTTCGGTGCGGCACTTCAACTCCTGAATCTGCGCCGTCAACTGCTCAATCTGTTCCTTCATACAAATATCAATAAGGAAAATGAACTGCAAAATTAATAATTTTCCGGGAAACAATGGAATTTTTGGAAATCCGTATTTCCGTACATGAGCTATTTCTTCGAGGCCTCGGCCTTGGCCTTTCTCTTGGCACGGGCCTTCTGGTTCTTCAACGCTCCGTTTTTCAAATATTTGGCCCACTGCTCATCGGTGAAAATCTTCCTGTAGGAAGCATCGATTCTGTCCCACCATTTGTCCTGGACCGACTGATAGAGGGACAGATTGTCAACCTTGGAGTCCTGGAGCATCTTCACTTCGGCCGTGAGAGCAGCAAAATCGTGCTGAAGGGTCGAGTCCACATAGAAAACCTGCCATCCCTCCAGGTCCAGAAGCCTTTCAAGCCTGTCGGCCTCGCTTGCCGCAAGCTCCTCCGGAGTCTTCTGCTGCTGGTTGTTCTGGGCATATACAGAACCCCTGGAGATAAAGATAAGTGACAAAACAGTGGCCAATAGGACCGGAAACATCTTCGTCATTGTAAAAAAATAGTTAGATTTGTAAAGAAATCGTACAAAAGTAAATAATTATGCACGGAAAAGCAATAACCGCCATAGCCACGGGCCTGGCAATATTGTCATTATCAGCGGTCAAGGCTTCGGCCTGCACCAATGTCATCGTCACAAAGGGCGCCAGCGCAGACGGTTCCATCATTGTCTCATATGCCGCAGACTCCCACCAGCTGTTCGGCGAACTTTACTTCGCTCCGGCTGCCGACTGGAAAAGCGGAAGCATGCGCAAGATATACGATTGGGACAGCGGACGATACCTCGGCGAGATTCCGCAAGTTGCGCATACCTACAAGAGGGTGGGCAACATGAACGAGCACCAGCTCATAATCGCCGAGACCACCTTCGGAGGGCGCAGCGAGCTTATTGACCCGGACGGGGGAATCGACTACGGCTCGCTCATCTATGTTGCATTGGAGCGCTGCAGGACCGCACGTGAAGCCATTCAGCTCATTGCGGACCTCGCCAACGAATACGGCTACTACTCCTCCGGCGAATCCCTTACCATCGCAGACAAAAACGAAGTCTGGGTGATGGAAATCATAGGCAAGGGGCATATCCGCAAAAACGGACGCAATATCAACAAGGGCATCGTCTGGGTCGCAAGGCGCATCCCGGACGGATACATCTGCGCCCACGCCAACCAGGCACGCATCACCACCTTCCCGCTCCACGACAAGGAGAACTGCCTCTATTCCAAGGATGTGATCAGCTTTGCGCGAAAGAAGGGATATTTCGACGGGGACGATGCCGACTTCAGCTTTGCCGATGCATACTGCCCGCTCGATTTCGGGGCGCTCAGGGGCTGCGAGGCAAGGGTATGGAGCGCATTCAACCTGCTCAGCAACGGCTGGTTCAGCTATGAAAACGCTTCGGGACGCATCGAGACAAGGGACGCATACTCCTTCCTCGACTATGCTATGGGAGAAAATCCGTCCAACCGCGTACCGTTCTGCATCCAGCCGGCAAAGAAATTGACTGTCAAAGACATAGCTGACGTAATGCGAGACCACTATGAGGGCACTCCGATGGATATGACAGCCGACATCGGCGCCGGCGGAAACGCACTTCCATACAGATGGAGGCCGATGAACTTCGAGTATGACGGAAAGACTTATGTCAACGAGCGCGCCATCGCCACCCAGCAGACAGGATTCTGGTTTGTGGGACAGTCGAGAGGAGCCTTCCCGGACGTCATCGGAGGCATCATATGGTTTGGCACCGACGATGCCGCAACTTCCTATCTGACACCAATCTACACCAATACCAACAAGGTGCCTGCCTGCTTCCGCGAGGGCAACGGAGATATGCTCACCTACTCCGATGACTCCTCATTCTGGATCAACAACAGGGTGTCAAACGCCTGCTACAAGATGTACAACCTCATGGCAGCATTCGTGCGCAAGGAGATAGACAGCTTTGAAAAGGACCAGTTGCAGAAGGTCCACGAGACAGACAATGCGGCACTTGACCTCTACAAGGCCGCAGCAGAAAAAGCAAGCGAGAAGGCAAAGAAAAAAGGCGTGGAATACAACCCGAAGGAAGATACCGGAAAGACCTTCGCCTCAGTCAAGAGACTGCTTACCAAGTATTCGGTGGAAACCGCCCAGAACCAGTTCGAAGCCTGGCGGGAGCTTGAGAAGACACTTCTGATAAAGTTCCTCGACGGCAATGTCAAGGCCCAGTACGAAGACGGCTCGTTCGTCCACAACGAATACAACCGCCATATCCCTGACGACATCGACCATATCGGCTATACAGAGATGTGGAAAGAAGCTGTGGCCACCTCGCACGGCGACATAATAGAAGTGAAGGAATAATCACATATCGTCAAGCGTGAAAAGCCTGCGGTCGATATTGAATCCGTAAAGGGAGCTTTTCCGCAGCGCTTCCGTCCGTTTTACAAGAGGACCCTTGTCAAAACCGCTCTGCCCGAAGGCAACGGCCACGATAAGGGCCTTTTTCCTTTTGCGGTCTATGGCAATGATGTCTATCGGGTCCGGCTGCGGCCTCCTTCCGGCTGCAGGATTTGCCACAGACACGGAATTGCCGGGCTCCCAGTCACCCCCGATTTCATACAGAGGGTTGTCCTGTGAGAATTTGGCAAGAAAATACCTGCAGAGCACCTCCCTGCCGTATTTTTCAAAATCCTTCCTTACAGCCTCCCTGACAGTGTCCCAGTCCTCCATCTCGACATAGGAACGGTTGCCCTCCACATACCTGAACCAAAAATCCGTCATCTGGCTTCCGAGATAGTACCTCACCACATTGCGCTTCAGCTTGTCTGACAGCAGCGGACGGGCCTTTGCAGCAAGCATATATTCCTTCTCGAGACGGGCAAGGTGACCTCCCACTATCATCCCGAGCTTTTCCTCAATGGCTCCCTGGGTACGGACACCGCCGGCAATCAGCTGAAGAATGGCAGTATAGACCTCACAGCCCTTTCCCAACACGCTGTCCACAAGGGCACCGATCAGCCTGATATAGCCGGAACGGTCCGAAATGAAATAGTCTATCAGCGAATCTTTTGTGACGGCTCCCGCCCCTATGGCCCCGAGAACGAAAACAGGACATCCTCCCGTAATCATATACATGGCCAGAAGGTCCTCCGGGGCATATTTCACTCCGGCGGAATCCAGCAGTGTCTTGATATCATCCGGCGAAAAATAATCCGTACGGACCTCAAGGTCAAGGCAGCCGGCAAACGGCGATTCCTTTTCGTAGAACATCTCCCTTACGGCAAAACTGCTCACTGCCGTAATGACAAGGTTGAAGTTGACCTTGCGGCGGTACTTCTTCCATTTAAGGGACAGATAATCATAGAATGCCCTGTTTCTGCGATAGATTTCATCGATGCCGTCAATTATTATGGTGAGAGGCTCGGACGCTGCCTGGACAAAAAGAAAATCCACCGCTTCCCTTACCGTGGTAAAGGAGGCGGGGATATAAAGTCCGAGGGTTTTCTTTATCTGCCCTGCGATATCTTCAAGTACAATGGATTCGGATTTTCCGCCCATCCCTATGTAGATGCGCTTCTTGTCCTTGAAAACGGCATTGACAAGGGATTTCTTGCCACTCAGGCGCGGTCCGGCTATGAGTGAGAGCCTTCCATACTCCTGTTCCGACAGCCAAAGCTGCCTTCTCAGAAGCTCCATTTCCCTTTCCAGATAGTATAATTTCATTTCAGTTAATTTAACCAATATTACGCGAATATAGCTAAAAAACTGATTTATAACAAATATTATTATCTGTTCCGCAGGACAACTTCTCCGGCAGACATATCCACAACGATGGCCGAGTCCTTGTGGACAGACCCGTCGAGGATGGCTGTCGCAAGCCTGTTGACAAGCTCCCTCTGGAGGATTCTCTTGACAGGACGGGCACCGTAGGCCGGGTCATATCCCGCATCTGTCATATAGTCATCGAACGCTTCGGTAAACTCGATACGCACTCCGTCCTCCGAAAGCCTGTCCGAAAGCTCGCGCTCCTGGATGTGGAGGATGTCGCGGATGTCAGCCTTGCCGAGCGGCTCAAACATGATGACTTCGTCAATCCTGTTGAGGAACTCCGGACGGACCGTTCCCTTGAGCACGTCAAGGACGTCCTTTTTGCACTGCTCGAGAAGGGTGCTCCGCTGGGCAATGGCAGCCATTGCGGACTGCGGATCCTTTCCGTCAGTATCCGGAAGCCTGTCCATATAGTTCCTGATGATGTCCGAACCGATGTTGGATGTCATTATGAGGATTGTGTTCTTGAAGTCAACGGTCCTTCCCTTGTTGTCGGTCAGACGTCCGTCGTCAAGCACCTGCAGCAGGATGTTGAACACATCCGGATGGGCCTTTTCGATTTCATCGAGAAGCACCACCGAATACGGTTTCCTGCGCACCGCCTCCGTGAGCTGTCCGCCCTCGTCGTATCCTACATATCCCGGAGGCGCACCGATAAGACGGCTCACGGTGTGACGCTCCTGATACTCGCTCATATCGATACGGGTGATCATATTCTCATCGTTGAACAGGAAGGATGCAAGAGCCTTGGCAAGCTCCGTCTTTCCCACTCCGGTCATACCCATAAAGAGGAATGACCCTATAGGACGCTTTTCATTTGACAGGCCAGCACGGTTGCGCCTGACCGCATCGGAAACGGCTTTGATGGCCTGGTTCTGGCCGACCACCCTCCTGTGGAGCTCGTCCTCCATCCTCAGGAGCTTTTCCCTTTCGCTTTCAAGCATTTTAGTCACTGGGATGCCCGTCCATTTTGACACTACCTCGGCAATGTCCTCGGCAGTCACGGCCTCGGTGATTATCGGGTCCTTGACGGCTTTCTGCTTTGCCTCGAGTTCGTCGATGGATTTCTTCAGGTCAGCCATACGGCCATACCTGAGCTCTGCTACCTTGCCGTAATCTCCTGCGCGTTCGGCAGCCTGCGCCTGCACTTTGGCATCCTCCAGATTCTGCCTGGCGGTCTGGATTGAGGACAGTATGCCCTTTTCCTCATTCCATTTCTTCATCAGGATCTCCCTCTTTTCGGAGAGTTCCTTGAGCTGGGCCTCGATCTTGTCCGCCTTGAAGGTGGAATCGTCCCTCTTGACCGCCTCCTTTTCGATTTCGAGCTGGCGGATCCTGCTGTTGAGGTCATCGATCGGCTCAGGGACCGAGTTCATCTCAAGACGGAGCTTGGATGCCGCCTCGTCCACAAGGTCAATGGCCTTGTCCGGCAGGAAACGGTTGGTGATGTATCTGTGGGACAGGTTTACCGCTGCGATGAGAGCATCGTCGTCGATTCTCACCCTGTGGTGGTTTTCATATTTCTCCTTCAGGCCGCGGAGGATGGAAATGGATTCCGCAGGGGAAGGCTCGTCCACCATCACCATCTGGAACCTTCTCTCAAGAGCCTTGTCGGCCTCGAAGTATTTCTGGTATTCGTCAAGCGTGGTGGAACCTATGGTACGCAGTTCGCCTCTTGCGAGCGCAGGCTTGAGGATATTGGAGGCATCCATAGCACCGGAGGTCTTTCCGGCACCTACAAGGGTGTGGATCTCGTCGATGAAAAGGATGATTTTTCCATCACTTTCCACAACTTCCTTCACTACTCCCTTGAGCCTTTCCTCAAACTCTCCCTGATATTTGGCACCTGCAATAAGTGCACCCATATCAAGTGAATAGACTACCCTGTCCTTGAGGTTCTCAGGGACCATGCCGTCGATTATCTTCTGGGCTATGCCTTCCGAGATGGCAGTCTTGCCGACACCAGGCTCACCCACAAGAATAGGATTGTTCTTTGTCCTTCTGCTCAGAATCTGCAGGACACGGCGGATTTCGTCGTCACGCCCGATTACCGGGTCAAGTTTGCCTTTGGAAGCCTGTTCGTTCAGGTTGATGGCAAATTTCGGAAGAAATTCAAGTTTGCTGTTATTGTTTTCCATATTGCTTCTCCTTTTTACCTCTGCACTACAGACCGCAATTGTCATGCAACCCTATTGGGGATTACAAACGGCAACAACCGTCCGCCGCAGGGGCAAACGGTTGCAGTCCAAAATATATTCCAACAGCAAAAGACTGACAAATTGTCAGTCTTCAGCGTTTATATTTCTGTCTGTGAGGCAGTTCCAGCTATTCCCGGGTTGGATCCTCCTGCTGGATAGGAGCAGAAGGGAAAGCAGGCTGCTGGGTGGCTGCATTCTCGATCTTGTCAAGATAATCCTCGGTGGAAGCAGGACGGCCGAGAGTAAAGGCGGTCACGATTGATACCACAAGGACGAAAGCCACAAGACCCCAGGTCACTTTCTCAAGCATGTCTGCGGTCTGTCTTACGCCGAAAGTCTGGTTGGCTGCCACAAAGTTGCTGGCCATACCTTCGCCTTTTCCATTCTGGAGAAGCACAACGATTGTCAGAAGTATGCAGGCAATGACAATCAGAACTGTCAGAATCACGAAAATTGTATTCATTTCAATTATTGTTTCTTTCTATGTTTTCGATAAGGGATGCAAAGTAAGCATTTTTTTCCGGGAATTTCAAGAGAAGTTTCGAATAAATGCGTTTTGCCTGCTCAAAATAGCCCTGTTCTTCATAGATTTGGGCAAGAGTTTCCGTACAGAACATCTCCCCGACCTCAAGGTCGAAGGTTTTTTCCGGAGATTCGCTCCTTGCCTGGAAGGCATATCTTGAGAACACATTGTCATCCTCCCGGCGCACGGAGTCATACTCGCTCTGGGAGAAATAGTCGCCTCCGGCCACCCTGACCTGCCTTCCGGACGGGGATTCAGCTCCGGGATCTTCCTTGATATATGTGCGCAGTATCTTTTCGAGGTCCTTGTCCGAAAGGTCCTCCCCGGAACCGGCATTCCAGATATCACCCACGCAGCGGCGGTTGCAGATATACAGGGCGGCATCGGCATACTGGGAGAGTCCCCAGGCATCACCTCCCGCAGAGGCCATACGCCTGCAGAGTTCCTTTCTTGCACCCCCGTACCACGGATACAGGTTGACTACCCCGACGAGTTCGTCGAGATTGAGGCGTTTGATGTTGATGAAGTCAGCCATTGTCCCTACCAGTTTGCAACAGTCGCGTTGAGAATATTCTCGCACAGTTCGTCAATTATACCCTCGCAAAGCGTACCCTCCACGGCATCAAGCGATTGGGTGGAATCGTAGTCCGCATATGCAGAGAAGGATTTTTCAAAGTTCTCTTCAGGATATTTCCTGTTGGTGAACGTTATCTTGACGGTGACGGTAAGCCTGTTCTGGGCTGCCACTTCGTTGGCGGTCACGGCCATTGACCTTACGTCGTAACCGCTTACGGCGCCTTCTATTTCAAGGTCCCCGTCGAGTTCCACCTGCTCAAGCCTTGTCATTTTGCGGAACTTGTCCTTGAGCGCCTCGGTGAGGGAGTTGCTCAGCGAAGGATTCACCCTCAGGGCCGTGTACTCGAAGAGATCGATGGTCACCGTCTTGACGTCAGGCTGGATGGATGTTCCTGAAAATGAGTATATTCCACACCCGTAAAGCAGGAGCGCGGCAACTGCAGATGCAAGTATTCTTAACGTGTTCTTCATCAGTCTTTCCTTTCTTTGTTTTCCTTGGGGAGCTTGCGGTACAGTGTGCGCTCGGAGATCCCGAGCTCGGCCGCCGCCTTTTTCCTGTTGCCCCCGTGCTTTTGAAGCGCCTTGCGTATGAGCTCCTCGGTGATGCCCTTGATGAACAGGGAGCCTTCCTCCCCTGGCGCTGATTCCACGCCCTCAAGATTGTCCTGCCGGTCATCTTCAAAGGAAGGCAAGTCTTCCTGTATGTCTATATCGTCCTTCCATTGCTGCGGCCTGGTGACTATATTGTCCTCCACATGCGCGATGTCAGGCAGGGAAGGGGTCCCGGCATTGACCGTGCTGCCGATTCCGCCCGAAGCCACTATGCGCTTGAGTTCCTTGATTTCGTTGCTGAGGCTGTAGATGGCCTTGTAGATTGCAGCCTTGTCCTCTTCCGTGATTGTATCGTCAGGGCTGTGGAAGCGCACCGGGAGGGAGTTGGGGCTGTCCTTGGGAATGTAGCGCGACAGCGTGGCGGCGTCTATTTCCATACGGTCTTTGCCCGGCTCGTGCACCTGGGATTCAATTGCCTCGACGGTCTCGGCTATGTTCTTGAGCTGACGGATGTTGCCGGGCCAGCGGTATTTGTTGAGCAGCTCGATGGCATCGTGGGTGAGACTTATCTTCCTCATACCGAACTTGTCGGCAAAATCGGAGGCAAACTTTCTGAACAGCAGATAGATATCCGATTTCCTCTCACGGAGCGACGGCATCGATATCTGCACTGCGTTGAGCCTGTAGTAGAGGTCTTCGCGGAATTTGCCCCGCGCGACGGCGTGTGCAAGGTCCACGTTTGTGGCGGCAATCACCCTCACGTCGGTCTTGCTCACCTTCGACGAGCCTACCCTGTTGTATTCCCCGCTCTGGAGCACCCTCAGGAGCTTGGCCTGGAACGGGAGCGGAAGCTCTCCTATCTCGTCAAGGAACAGGGTTCCTCCGTCCGCTTCCTCGAAATAGCCTTTCCTCGCCTCGACCGCACCGGTGAACGAGCCTTTTTCGTGCCCGAAAAGTTCCGATTCGACAGTACCTTCCGGTATGGCCCCGCAATTTATGGCAAAATATTTGCCTGTCCTGCGGAGACTGTTCTGATGTATTATTTTGGGAATATTCTCCTTACCGACTCCGCTTTCTCCGGTCACAAGGACAGTGAGGTCGGTGGGCGCAACAAGAACCGCCGTTTCAATGGCCCTGTTGAGGCCGGGGTCATTTCCTATTATATCGTACTTGTTTTTTAACCTTTGTAAGTCCTGTGCATCCATAATACTGCAAAGTTAAAGAAAAAGTTGCTATATTTGTTCCGGTGAAAAACCATTTTGGAAGCAAACCATTTAATATTTTCTTTGTATAGTATGAAAAAAGGTATCAAACTTTTAGCAACCGCCCTTTTGGGCGCAGCCGCAGTAGCTTGTTCATCTCCTGCGAAGATGGCTGAAATGGCTGAAAACGTGAAGGTTACCTGCGACCCTGAAGTTCTCGAGGTCGTAGCCGGCAACATCGACGCCAACGTGACCGTTTCGTATCCGGCCGATTATTTCCACCCGAAGGCAATCCTTGAGGTTACCCCGGTACTTGTTTATGACGGAGGCGAGGCTGCTTTCCGCGCCTATATGTTCCAGGGAGAGAAGGTGAAGGACAACTACACCGTAGTATCTTCAAAGGGACAGACCGTTACCCGTCCTGTTCATTTCGAGTATGTCGAGGGTATGGAGAACGCCGTTCTCGAACTCCGCGGCGTCGTTTCCTACAAGAACAAGACCGTTAACCTTCCTGTAAAGAAAGTAGCTGTCGGTTGCAACACCACATACATGCTCGCCGAGACCCGCGGAAAAGTCTCCCTCAAGGCTGACAACTACCAGGATGTGATTCCTATGACCGCAGAGGGCCAGATTCTCTACAGCATCAACTCTTCAGAGGTTTCCAACAAGGAGCTCAAGAGCCAGTCAATCAAGGATTTCCAGAAAGCACTCGACGATATCAAGGAAAATGAGCGCATGACCATCAAGAATACCGAGGTCATCGCATATGCTTCTCCTGACGGCGGTGAGAAACTCAATGCAAAACTCTCCGACAACCGTTCCAAGACCGGTGAGAAGGCTTTCAACAAGGTTGTGAAGGGCAAGGAAATCGAAAACCCTGACGTGAAGTCCGTAGGCCAGGACTGGGAAGGATTCCAGGAGCTCGTGGCCAAGTCCGACATCCAGGACAAGGACCTCATCATCCGCGTCCTGAGCATGTACAGCGACCCTGCCGTACGTGAGAGCGAGATCAAGAACATCTCCGAGGTTTATTCTTCACTCAAGAGCAGCGTCCTCCCTGCACTCCGCCGTGCAAGGTTCATTGCAAACGTTGAGTATCAGAACTATACCTCCGAGGAGCTCGTGAAGATTGTTGATGAGAACGTTGATGTTCTCGACGAGCCTGCACTCCTGCACGCAGCTACCCTCGTAAAGGATCTTTCCGCTAAGGTAAGCCTCTACAGGAAGGCTATCGACAAGTTCGGCAGCGATGTGGCACGTTTCAACCTCGGCGCCACCTATCTCGCAGCCGGCAAGACTGCTGACGCAAAGAAGGCCCTCGCTTCTGTGAAGACCGCAGATGCCGACCTCGCTAATGCACTCGGTGTTGTCGCCCTCCAGGAAGGCAACCTCGATGAGGCCGCCAAGCAGTTTGCAAAGGCAGGCACAGCTGATGCAAACGAGAATGCCGCAGTTGTGGACATCCTCACAGGCAAATATGCAGCTGCTGCCCAGAAGCTCGAAGGCAAGACCGGTTTCAACGCTGCTCTCGCACAGGTGCTCAACGGCAATCTCTCAAAGGCAGAGAAGGCTCTCACCTGCAGCTGCCCGAGGTCTTCTTATCTCAAGGCCGTCATCGCAGCACGCAAGGGTGATGCAGAAGGCGTAGCAGCCAACATTAAAAAGGCTGCAAAGGACAATCGCCTTGCAGCCCGCTATGCAAATGATATTGAGTTTGCCGAGTACAGGTAGTATTACTTGACCTTGGAGTCGCAATACCAACATCTTACAGTCCCGTTTTCTGAAATATGGAAACGGGGCTTTACTTTTTCATTGTTGCAGATGCACTTTTTGTTGGTGCAGCGGAGGGCAGGGTCGATGATCTCCCCTTCGTGCTCCGGCATCCCGTGCTCCGGATCGTTCTTCCACTCGAGGAGCTTGGTAATGAGTGCCATACGCACGTATTTTCCGTTTCTTACCTGACGGAAGTATGCGGCACGCGGGTCTGCATCCACTTCCGGAAGAATCTCGTTGACGCGGGGAAGCGGATGGAGCACTGCCATCTTTTCCTTTGCGAGGGACATTTTGTTTGCGTCGAGCACGAATGAATCCTTCACCCTGTCGAACTCGTCCTCATCGAGGAATCTCTCCTTCTGGACACGCGTCATGTAAAGCACGTCAAGCTCTCCCATAACCTCCTCAATGGTAGATACTTCCTTATAGGCTACTCCCATCCTGTCGCATACGTCCTGCTTGATGTAGTCCGGGAGACGGAGCTCGTCCGGAGCAATGAGGACGACCTTGATGCCGTTGTAGCGTGAAAGGGCCTTGATGAGGGAATGGACTGTACGGCCGAAGCGGAGGTCTCCGCAGAATCCGATGGTGATGCCGTCGATGTGGCCAAGCTCGCACTTGATTGTGAGCAGGTCGGTAAGAGTCTGTGTAGGATGGCTGTGGCTTCCGTCGCCGGCATTGATGATAGGCACCTCCGAAACTTCCGCAGCGGCAAGCGGGGCACCTTCGATGGAGTGCCTCATTGCAATCACGTCTGCAAAGCAGCCTACGACACGTACGGTGTCCTGCACGGTTTCACCCTTGCTCACGGATGAACTTTTGGCATCAGAAAAACCGAGCACGTTGCCGCCGAGTTCCATCATCGCTGATGTGAAACTGAGCCTTGTACGGGTACTCGGTTCATAGAAAAGCGTCGCAAGCTTGCGGTGACGCATCTTTTCGTTGTAATTGTCGGGGTTGCTGATGATGTCTTCAGCCAAAGAGATGATCTGGTCGGTCTCCACCTTTGTCAGATCTGTCGGATCGATGAGATGTTTCATTCTTGAGTGTTTTATCCGAACTGCAAATATAGCGAATCGGACTCTGAAAAAAAATCATCAACCGGCAAATCGCCATCTTTTTTTGAAGATTCGGGCGATTGGAATAAGCGGATATGACAATTATTGCCGGACTTCCGACATCGCTGCGGAGGATACGCCGGCGGCACGGAGCATCGACACGACTGAAGATGCCTCCGCCTTGTCGCTGAAAGGACCGATGACATATGTCACGACTCCGTCTGCAACCGTTCTCGAAAGGTCAGCGGAGGTAACGGCATGGATAGCTGTCTTTTCAGCTTCGGAAAGGGCTTTTCCGCCTGAAGGTACAACAGTTACGTTGTAGAGATGTACAACTTCCGACTCGAGCGTACGGGCCTTGGATACCGTGATTTTCTCCCCGTCAAGGAAGGCCGTGATGAATGCGCTCTTGAAGCCGAGCTTCTTGACTTTGTTGAGATTGGAAAGACAGTCCGAGTATGTGCGGAAGACTCCGGCGGAATAGATGTAGGAACTTCCGGCGCGGCGCATGAACACCGGACTCAGGCCCTTGAGCCTCTTTACCGTGGCCGGACTGGAGGATGTGAAGATCTGTATCTGATACACAATGCCTTCCGGAAGGGTATTGTCCTCGGCAAAACGTCCCTCATCCAGAATCATGAAGGAATAGTCAAACGACGGTTCCGGCCTGAGAATGGTCATGGCGAGTTCGCCTCCCATTGTATTTTTTGTGAAGGAAAAGCCTCCCGTGGTCCGTTCCCCGTCATTGGAGGCAGTCGCTGCATCGAGGACCGAAGGGTCGATTACAAGACCTTCCGCAAAGAGGTCAAGCTCCTTTGCCTGAAGTTCCCTTTCCTTTTTCTTGAGAGAATCCTGCATGCCGATAAGTTCCATCTCGCGGTCGAGGATTTCCGCCGAAAGGCGCTCCTTTTCCGCTCCCTGCATATCTGCTACCGATGCCCTGTCCCTGTCCAGGCTTCCGGATGCCTCAGCCATTCTCTTTTTCATGGCCTTGAGTTCGCGAAGGGCGTTGATGTAGTCAAGCATCTTAGGGTCTGAAGGCATCTTTACCTCCGTGCCTGAAACGGCCCGGGAACTGCCTGAAGGGTTCAGGATGGACATTTTCCAGGCTTCGGACGGGTCGGAGACGCTTCGCCTGACCGGCATCGAGTCGAAATCGGTGACATATACCCACACGCTGTCGGTTCCGGGGCATTCACGGTCCGATGCAAAGATAGTGTAGAGCCCGTCGGAGGTGTGCATGAACAGATAGTCGTTGTACGGGGATGAGTACGGGATGCCCATATTGACCGGGGCCTCCCATTCGCGCGTGGATTCGTTCCAGTCGGAGACGTAGATGTCGAAGCCGCCCATTCCGTAGAGCCCGGAGGATGCGAAGTAGAGGTGTTTTCCGTCCGGAGATAGAAGCGGGCAGATTTCATCGGCCGAGGAAGTGAGCTTTTCATCCACAAGCTCCGGGGCTGTCCATACGCTGTCCAGCTTCATTGTCATATAGATATTGCGCATCCCTTCTTCGTCCGGGGCGGAAAAATATATCTTTTCATCGCCTTCGCGCACGAATGTCGCAGCAACCGGGGCATCGGATGAAGGGTCGAGCACATTCGGGACTGACCTCCAGGACCTGTCTGCCATAGGAAGCCAGAGGAAAAAATCCTTCTTTGAAAAACGGCGTTTTGCAACCGGGGAGGCAACCACGCAGAAGTCCGTCATGCTCTCGCCGTTGCGTGCGGGCAGAAGGGCGTCTTCAATGGCGGAAGAGTCTGCCGCAGAACACGATTCGAGGGCTTCTTCAAGAAGGTCCACGGCTTCTGAGAACCTGTACTGCTGACGGAGTTTTTCAGCTTTTTCCACAGGTCCGTGAACGCTTGTCTGGGCAAAAGCCGCCGCGGAAACGGCCATGGTAACGGTCGAAATCAGTATTCTGAATATGCTGTTCATATGTTTTTCAAGCTTTTGTTTTGATAGTCCGATGCGCAAATTTAACAAATTACGTGCACGAAACTTTCATTCTTTGAAAAAAATAGGTAGATTTGCATCCTATTTGCCCTTTATGGGTAAATTGTGCCCCGACGGGTGCGTTTTTTTGCGAATATTAATTTTAAAATCACAATAGAACAATGCAAAGTAAAGGTGCAATCAGATTTGTGGCCATCCTGCTTGCCATCGCGTGCATCTGGCAGCTTTCGTTCACCGCAGTTTCAAGCCTGCAGGAGAAGAAGGCTTCCAAGTATGCAGATGCTGCCGTAGAGGCATACAAGCAGACCGCCGCATTCAGCAAAGTCGCCGAAGGGGACAGGGCATTCGTCCTCGACTCCCTTACCAAGGACAGAAGCCGCTGGTACATTGATTCAGTGTCTTCGAAGAAGGTTTATTTCGGCTACACTTACAAAGACGTCAAATCAAAGGAAATCAACCTCGGCCTCGACCTCAAGGGCGGTATGAACGTTATGCTCCAGGTCCAGCTCGAGGACCTCGTCAAGGCCCTTGCCGGCGAGAATGCCACTCCTGAGTTCAACAATGCACTTGAACTCGCAAAGGAGCGCAGCGTCAACTCCCGCCAGGACTTCATCTCCCTCTTTGCGGAGGCGTGGAAGGAAGTAAGCAACGGCCAGAGGCTCGCCCAGATTTTCGGAACATACGAAATGAGGGACAGGATCAAGCCAGAGTCCACAGACGAGCAGGTCATCAGCGTTATCCGTGAGGATGCGGAGAGTGCAGTAAGCAACTCCTTCAACGTCCTGAGGAACCGTATCGACCGTTTCGGAGTCACCCAGCCTTCCATCCAGAAGCTCGGCAACAGCGGACGTATCCTTGTGGAACTCCCTGGCGTAAAGGAGCCTGAGCGTGTGCGCAAGCTGCTCCAGGGTACCGCATCACTCGAGTTTTGGACAACCTACGACAATTCCGAAATCGCACCTTATCTCCAGGAGGCCAATGCCCTTCTCGCACAGATTCTCGGTGACGAGGCTGCCGAAGAAGCGGTTGAAGAACCTGCAGTTGAGGCACAGGCAGAAGACGGAGAAGTCTCTGCAGCCGACTCTCTCCTCCAGCAGGAAATCGGCATGAACGAGGCTGACGCAAAAGCATTTGAGAACTATAAGAAGGCCAATCCACTCTTTGCTGTCCTCCAGCCTTCCGGCGCAAGGGGCAATGCCTGCATCGGCTTTGCACAGGGAGGAGACACCGCAGTTGTCAACAAATACCTCAATCTGCCTAAAATCAAGGAACTCTTCCCTGCCGAATTCAAGCCAATGTGGTCTGTCAACCCTTCAGAATATGTACAGGGAGGCAATTTCTATGAGCTCGTTGCCATCAAGGCAGCTTCCAGGGACGGAAAGGCTCCTCTTGACGGAGGCAGCGTGACCGACGCACGAGTATCCTATGACGGTACCGGAATGAACCAGGGCAACCCTACCGTTTCCATGACAATGAACGCCGAGGGTGCCAACGTCTGGGCAAAGCTCACCAAGGACAACGTAGGCAGGCAGATTGCCATCGTGCTTGACGGAATGGTCTATTCCTACCCTACCGTCAACGGCGAGATTACCGGCGGAAGCTCACAGATTTCAGGAAACTTCACAGTGGAGGAGGCAACCGACCTTACCAACGTGCTCAAGTCCGGTAAGCTTCCTGCACCTGCCAAGATCATCCAGGAGCAGGTTGTAGGTCCTTCACTCGGTGCCAAGTCCATCCAGGCGGGTATGATTTCGTTCATCATCGCATTCATCCTCGTCCTCGTCTATATGGTATTCTTCTACAAGGGTGCCGGTCTCATCGCCGACGTGGCTCTCCTCTGCAACGTGCTCTTCCTCTTCGGAACACTCGTTTCATTCGGAGCAGTGCTCACCCTTCCAGGTATCGCCGGTCTTGTCCTGACAATGGGTATGGCGGTCGATGCCAACGTGATCATATATGAGCGCATCAAGGAGGAACTTGCAGCAGGCAAGGGTCTCGGAAAGGCTGTTGCAGACGGTTACAGGAATGCATATTCCGCAATCATCGACGGCCAGGTGACCACACTCCTTACCGGTATCGTGCTCTTCGTGTTCGGTTCAGGTCCTGTACAGGGCTTTGCAACCACCCTCATCATCGGTATCATCACCTCAGTGCTGACCTCCATCTTCATCACAAGGCTCATTATCGATGACCGCATCTCAAAGGGCAAGAAGGTGTCATTCGAGAACGGGATGACCAAGAACTTCCTGAAGCACACCACAGTGGACTTCCTCGGCAAGCGCAAATGGTCATACACCATCTCAGGTATCCTGGTGGTTCTCTCCATCCTCTCAATCTGCATCAAGGGCTTCACCTACGGTGTTGACTTCCGCGGCGGACGTACCTATGTTGTACGCTTCGACAAGCCGCAGACCACCGAGGAAATCCGCAATGCAGTCGAGGCTGCCTTCACCGAAGGTTCCGTGGAGGTCAAGCAGTTCGGAGGTGCTTCCCAGATGAAGATCACCACGACCTACAAGGTTGACCAGGAATCCACCGATGTTGACGCTGAGGTTGAGCAGATGCTCTTCGGTGCAGTCAAGGGATTCTATTCAACCGACCTTACCATCGACGAGTTCAAGTCAACCCTCGACAACCCTAACGGTATCATTTCTTCCGACAAGGTCGGTCCTACCATCGCAAACGACATGAAGAGGGATGCCATCATCGCAGTCCTCATCTCGCTGCTCGTGATCTTCGGATACATCGCAGTACGTTTCAAAGGCTGGACCTGGGGTCTCGGCGGTGTTGTATCGCTTGCCCACACCACCATCATCGTGATCGGATTCTTCTCGTTCTTCTCGGGAATACTTCCGTTCAACCTTGACGTTGACCAGACCTTCATCGCGGCAATCCTGACCATCATCGGTTACGCAATCAACGACAACGTGGTGATTTTCGACCGTATCCGTGAGAACAGGCTCCTGCATCCTAACGACGACTTCAAGTCAACGGTCAACACTGCACTCAATGCTACCCTCACCCGTACGGTGAATACCTCCATCTCCACCTTCATCCCTATGCTTGCAATCGCAATCTTCGGAGGTGAGTCCATCAGGGGTCTTTCAGTAGCTCTCTGCCTCGGTGTCATCATCGGTACCTACGCATCACTCATGATCGGTACCCCTATCATGTTCGATGCCACCAGACGTGCAGCAAAGAAGGAAGAAGCAACAAAGAAAGCAGTTTCAAAGAAGAAATAATCACTTCATATATTTTTGGCGACGGTCAGCCTTTTCAGGTTGACCGTCGTTTTTTTATTCGTATCTTTGTGTTCCTCTGCCGGAAAAAACCGGCATAAAGCAGCTTATGTCCTTCGTTCATCTTCACGTCCATACACAGTACTCGATTCTCGACGGCCTTTCATCCATAGAAGACCTGTTCAACAGAGCGGAAGAGCTTGGAATGCCGGCACTTGCAATCACGGACCACGGCAATATGTACGGCGTGAAGGAGTTTTTCAAATATGCGGCAAAACATCCTTCGGTGAAACCGATTGTGGGATGTGAGATATATGTGTCGCTGGGCGACCACAGGGAAAAGGTCAAGGGCTACTACCATCTCATCCTGCTCGCGAAAAACTATCACGGCTACCAGAACCTGATGAAGATAGTGTCCACTGCCCATATCGAAGGAATGTACTACCGCCCGAGGGTATCACACGAGGTGATTGAAAAATATCATGAGGACCTCATCTGTTCGTCAGCCTGCATGAGCGGAGAGATTCCGAAAAAGATTCTGGCCGGTGACATCGAAGGCGCGGAAAAGGCCATAGAATGGCACAAAAATGTGTTCGGGGACGATTATTACCTCGAGGTGATGCTCCACAAGACCGAGGTGCCCGGATTGAGCCTTGAGACTTTCGACAAGGAACTCAGCTATGTCCCGACCATCTTCGAGCTCGGACGCAAGCACAATGTGAAGGTGATTGCCACTAACGATGTCCACTTCGTAAGAAAAGAGGACGGTCCGGTGCATGACAGACTCATCTGCTTGACTACCAACACTTTCATTGATGACCCCAACAGACTTCACTATACCCAGCAGGAGTATCTCAAGAGTGAAGAGGAGATGGCTGCGATGTTCCCGGACCATCCGGAAGTCATCACCAACACCCTCGAGATAGCAGACAAGGTGGAAAGCTATGCCATCGACAGGGGCCACGTCCTTCCGAAATTTGAGATTCCGGAGGATTTTATGGCAGATATTGACAGTTGGCAGGAGAAATACCGCAAAATCATAGACAACGGCCGCAACGACGAAAACGGCAATTACCGCGGCGATATGTTCTGCGCCTCGGTGGCGTATCTGTGCTATCTGTCCTACAAGGGAGCCGGCGAGCGCTACGGGGAGCTTGACGATGAGCAGAAGGAAAGAATCGAGTTTGAGCTGATGACCATCAGCTATATGGGATTTCCGGACTACTTCCTTATCGTGCAGGACTTCATCAACTGGGCAAAGGACCACGGCATCTCGGTAGGCCCGGGACGAGGCTCAGCTGCCGGTTCGGTGGTGGCTTACTGCTTGAAAATCACCAATCTGGACCCTATCAAGTATGACCTGCTCTTTGAGCGTTTCCTCAATCCGGAGCGTATTTCGATGCCGGATATCGATGTTGATTTCGACGATGACGGACGCTACAAGGTCATCCAGTATGTCCAGGACAAATACGGGGTGGACCATGTGTCCCACGTCATCACATTCGGTACGATGGCCGCCAAGAGTGCCATAAAGGACGTGGCACGCATAAGCAGGCTCTCGATAGAAGAGTCCAACCGCCTGACGAAGATGATTCCTGACAAGCCTATCAAGGTGAAGGAAAACGGCGAGGAAAAGGAATACAAGCCTAAGCTGAAGAACTGCGTCAAATACATCCCCGAGCTCAAGAATGAGTACGAAAACGGCACTCCGCTCGTCCAGGAGGTGCTCAGGTATGCCCTTGCCCTTGAAGGGACGGTGCGGCAGACGGGTGTACATGCCTGCGCGATGATCATCGGACGCGGCAACCTTACCGACTACATTCCCATCACGATGGCAAAGGACAAGGCCACCAACCAGGATGTGTGGGTATCCCAGTACGAAGGCTCCTACATCGAGGAGGTCGGAATGCTGAAGATGGACTTCCTCGGGCTCAAGACGCTTTCCATCATAAAAAGATGCCTCGACCTTGTCAAGAAACGCTATGGCAAGGTCATAGACATTGAAAAGATACCTATTGAAGACAAGGAAACATATGAGCTGTATTCGCGCGGAGACACCAAGAGCGTGTTCCAG
>CAMBMK010000028.1 GCA_945868745.1 uncultured Bacteroidales bacterium | reverse complement strand
GCCTTCAAGGAGGCATTCCGCAATGCAGGTCCTAAGATTCTGGAGCCTATCTACGATGTTGACATCCTTACCCCTAACGATTTCGTGGGCCCATGCATGTCTGACCTCAATACCCGCCGCGGTATGATCGTCAACCAGGATATGGAAAAGAACTTCACAGTCCTTCATGCAAGAGTTCCTCTCGCAGAGCTTTACCGCTACTCTACAACCCTCAGCTCCATCACCGGTGGCGCCGCTACCTTCACGATGAAGTTTGCTGAGTATCAGCCTGTTCCTGGCGATGTTCAGACCAAGCTTCTTGCAGAGTACGCTGCCCAGGAGACCGAAGAAGATTAATTTTCATTATTACAATACCCCGGCAGGAAGTCACGCCTCCCTGCCGGGGTTTTTCATCCCGGATGCTTCTTTTAAAAGCCTCCCCGTGCGCTCCGCTCAGGCGGGATGACAATACAGAGCCTTGAGAGTCAGCCACTAAGGAATGATATATGGAAGTAAATACATGGAGCCAATGGTAAATGCAGACACAGAATTATTCCCCATCAGATCTGCCGAGAGCATGATGCAGGTCATCATGGAGACAGGAATCATCCCCTTCTCAAGGAACCGTGTGCGCGGCTGGTCCATAGAGGAGATGACGCATCCGGACTGGTGGTTTACGACATCAGAGCAGCTGGGGCCCTGGGACTGGAAGGTAGATGCCGTGCAGGAAGGCTTTTTCTACGGCAAGTTTGTATCGCGCAAGTCCGCTTTTGCCACTGAAAAGATGTACAGGCACCTGATGAACTGGAGACGTTCGCTGCCGAAGTATCGTGTGGCGGAGGGCGGTTCCTGCAGGGCGGCTACCGTGGACGAGAGACTCCAGAAGTACATCTCGCCCATCCTGCTGTCTGCCATCCGTGAACACGAATCTCTCGAATCACCCCAAATCCGCGCTCTGCTTGAGAAGGCTGTCCCTATGGAAATCAGAAAGAAGGTAGGCGGGCACATTGAAAAATACCTCATCCCGAAAGTCGGCAAGCAGGCGGTGGATTTTCTGCTCGGCTTCCTCGATATGGGGACTTGGACGGTGGTGGGCGACATTACGCGGGTTTACCGTGGGCCGGACTGTGAGTACAAGGGATGGCAGCGGAATACCGTCACGACGCCGGAAGCGCTATTGATGGAATTCGATTTCCCTTTCGGCAACAGGCTTACGCAGGACACCGCGGCTGCCGATTGTACTCCTGAAGAATCCCGCCGGACAATCATCGACCATCTGGAGGCGCTGTTCCCCGGAGAACGCGCGAACTTTGAAAAGCTCATCTGATGCGGCCCATGGTCCCTGCTACGCAAACAGATTCTTTTTAGTGCTGTCAGTCCTTTAAAGAGCTGATAGGCACAACCCATACGCCATCCTTTCTCCTAAAGGAATAAGCACCAAGCCCGGTCAGAATCATCTTGAACGCGGGTCTGGTCATCCTGTCAATATCCAGGATGCTTTCCAACTTATTCAGGTTAGCGGCGCCATCCTCTATAAGTTGATCTCCCCCAAGCTTGATTTCGACAAGACCGTATTTCCCGTTTTTCAGATGAACCACTGCATCACATTCCAGACCTGCTTTGTCCCGATAATGAAACACGTCACCATTCAGGGCGACAGCGTAGGCTCTCAAGTCCCGGATGGCCATTACCTCAAAGAGCAGACCGAAGGTTCTTAAATCATTTATCAAGTCTGAAGGCCCAAGACCCAGGGAAGCGACTGCTATAGACGGATCCGTGAAATATCTGGTATCAGAAGATCTGATGGCTGTTTTTGACCTGAGATTCGGATTCCACGCAGGCATATCTTCCACTACGAACAATTTCCTGAGAGCATTTATGTAGGAATCTATGGTTTTGTCAGACAAATCCATTCCATCTCCAGCGGACACATCGTCCCTGATGCTTGAAATAGATACCTGACCGCCCTGAAATCTTGCATACGAGCGCATTATTCTTCTTGTCTTTTGCGGATCACGTTTGACTCCGTCAACTTTCTGCATGTCAATTTCTGCAACAGCATCGACATAGTCAAATGCGCGTCCCAGGGATATCCTGTCACTCTGGATAGTCGCTTTGGGCCAGCCACCTCTGCAAACAAGAAACGCAAGTCGGTTTATGTCTATTTCCTTTGCGGGGCTTGGCATTGCTTCGTCCGTAAACAGTTTTCTCAAACTTATTGTGCCATCTGAATCTCCGGATTCCCAAAGTGACATGGTTCTCATCTTCAATCTGCAAATCCTTCCTGTGCCGCTATGATAAAATGCCTTTTCCTGCTCATCATTGTCTTCTACTGGGACTGTTGAACCTGTGAGGATAAAGTGCCCGTCCCCGTCGCGATGATCGCACTCGAATCTGACAGCATCCCATATGGATGGGGCAATCTGCCACTCATCTATAAGACGGGGTTCTTTGCCAGATAGAAGTATTTCCGGGCTCATTGAAGCCAATTGGATATTGATATGGCGTCTTTTCGGGTCGTTCATGTACAATACACTCCCGGCCTGTTGTTCAGCAGTCGTTGTCTTTCCGCACCACTTTGGACCTTCAATCAGCACTGCGCCCATCCCCTCGAGTTTTTCTTTAAGAATGTTGTCGACAATTCTCTGCTTATATGCTGCCATAACAAATCATTTATTTGAGGCAAATATAGTCAGTATTAAATGCATTTCCAAATTTGGCTATAATTCACTTCCAAAAATGGCGAAATATTATTTCTGGATTTGTCATTGCATCTTTCGCAATAAACTATCTCCCGATCCTGTCCAGATGGCACATTATCAGTTTGCCGGAATCGTCCCTGAGGTGCATTCCGCCTCCCTCGCAGTAGCGGAACCACCGGCAGGAGGCACACTGGTCAGCCAGCCGATAGAAGAAATGGGCCGTCTTGCAATCAAGGTGCTTTTCGATATGATAAAGACCGGCACGCGTATGGTGTCGCAGATAGAGCTTTCCACAGAGCTGATAGTCCGGGATTCGATCAGAATGCTATAGCCCCAGCTCTTTTTTCATCTCGCGGATCATGTCGAAGGCCTGGAGCGGGGTCATATTGTCGAGGTCGGCGTGTTTCAGGCGGTCGCGGAGCGAGGCGAGGGTAGGGTCATCGAGCTGGAAGAGAGATAGTTGCATGCCCTCGCTGAAATCGCCTGGGGCAGCCACTGCCGCACCGCCGTCACCGGTCCGGGATGCCTCGAGTGCGGCAAGAGTCTTTTCCGCCTCCTCCAGGACCTCCTTCGGCATACCGGCAAGGCGTGCCACGTGGATACCGAACGAATTGGCGCTGCCGCCTTTCTCCAGCTTGCGCAGGAAAATCACCTGCCGGCCCACTTCCTTGACTGCGATATGGAAATTGTGCACCCTCGGGTACATCTTCTCCAGCTCGTTGAGCTCATGATAATGGGTGGCGAACAGTGTTTTGGCCCCCTTGCCGTATTCGTGGATATACTTGACGATGGCGCTTGCAATGGACATCCCGTCATAGGTCGATGTGCCGCGCCCGATTTCGTCCAGAAGCACCAGCGACCGCTCCGACAGGTTGTGGAGAATCATCGAAGTCTCAAGCATTTCCACCATAAAAGTGGATTCTCCCCTCGAAATGTTGTCGGAGGCGCCCACGCGGGTGAAAATCTTGTCGAAATAGCCTATGCGCGCCGATGCCGCCGGCACGAAGGAGCCCGCCTGTGCAAGCAGCACGATGAGGGCAGTCTGGCGCAGGAGAGCCGATTTTCCGGCCATATTTGGACCGGTCAGGATCATGATCTGCCCGCTGTCCCCGCCGAGGCTGATGTCATTTGGCACATATTCCTCGCCAGGGCCCATGAGAGTCTCTATGACAGGATGCCTTCCCGCCTTGATATCCAGCTCCGTACCCCCGGTCATCACCGGACGGCAATAATTGTTGGTGACGGCCAGGTCGGCAAACCCGGCCAGGGTGTCGATGCGCGCAATCAGCCGTGCATCCGCCTGGATGAGGGGAATCTGCGCCTGGATCATGGCCACAAGCTCGCCGAAAATCCTCACCTCGAGGGCATAGATTTTCTCCTCCGCCCCGAGGATTTTCTCTTCGTATTCCTTAAGCTCCTGTGTGATATATCTTTCCGCATTGACCAGGGTCTGCTTGCGCACCCAGTTCTGCGGCACCTTGTCCCTGTAGGTATTGCGGACTTCGAGATAATAGCCGAAGACATTGTTGTAGCCGATTTTCAGCGAAGGGATCCCCGAAGCCTCGCTCTCGCGCAATTGCATCTGCAGAAGATAATCCTTCCCTCCCGAAGACACCGCCCTGAGGTCGTCGAGCTCCGCATTCACGCCCGCGGCAATGACCGGACCCTTTCCGATAACGGACGCGCAGTCCTGGGCCACGGTGTGCTGAATGGCGTCAACAAGCTCCCCGCAACCGTTCAGCCGCTCTGCAAGTGACTTCAGCTCAGGGCATCCCTCCGAGCATATGCTGCGTATCGGGACCATCCGCGACAGCCCCCTCGACAGCTGCAGCATCTCTTTCGGGGTGATTTTCCCGGCAGCCGCCCTCGCAATGATTCTCTCGAGGTCGCCTATGTCCCCGATATGCTCCTGCACCCTGGCGAGAGCATCACGGTTGCCGGTGAACCACGATACGACATCATACCTGCGCTCAAGCTCCCCGAGGTCAAGTACCGGCATCCCGAGCCACTGCCTCAGCAGCCTCGCACCCATCGGGCACGAACACCGGTCCACAACCTCCACGAGGGACACCCCGCCTTCGCCCGAAGCGCTCTTGAACACCTCAAGGTTGCGCAGCGTGAAGCGGTCCATCCACACAAACTGCCCCCGGTCGATTCGCGAAAGGGAGCAGATGTTGCGCAGCCCGCTGTGGTGGGTCTGGTCAAGATAGACAAGCAGCGCACCCGCCGCGCAGATGCCGAGCGGATACACGTCCACGGCATACCCTTTCAGCGAATCCACGCCAAGCTGCCTGCGGAGCCTTTCCGCCGCCGAATCAAATACGAACGCCCATTCCTCGAGTGTCGAGACATAAGCCTTCGTCTGGAACTCGCTGCGCACGACGGCCTCGCAGCCCCTCTGTACCAGAATCTCCTTGGGAGCGAAACTTCCGATAATGGTGGAGATGTACTCATTGGGCCCCTGGGCTATCTGGAACGTGCCCGTGCTGACATCGAGAAACGCCGCGCCGCACTCATTCCTGCTGAAGGAAAGTCCGCAGATGTAGTTGTGCTCCTTTTGCGAAAGCATCTCGTCGCTGAACGCAACACCCGGGGTGACAAGCTCCGTCACTCCTCTTTTCACCAGTTTCCTGCCCACAAGCTTAGGGTCCTCAAGCTGGTCGCAGACCGCAACCTTGTAGCCCGCCTTCACCAGTTTCGGAAGATATACTTCCAGGGCGTGATAGGGAAAGCCTGCCATCGGAAGAGGTGCCTTCTCTCCGTTGGAACGCTTCGTAAGCACAATGCCGAGCACCTTGCTCGCGGTAACGGCATCGTCCGAATACGTCTCATAGAAGTCGCCGACGCGGTAGAGCAGAATCGCCTCCGGGTTCATCGCCTTCACCTCAAAAAACTGTTTCACCAAAGGGGTATCCTCCGGAATCTTGGGAGCTCTCATTGATTCTTTTTTAGTCCAAATATGAAAGGGGAAAAGCAAATTTACAAAATTTTCGGCCGATTTTATTATTTTTGCAATCTACATCAAAAACTCAAAATAAATGTGCGGAATTGTAGGATATATAGGCGGGCAGGAAGCCGCTCCTATATTGCTTAAAGGCCTTCACAGACTCGAATATCGTGGATATGACAGCGCAGGTTTGGCTCTTGTCAACCAAAGCGGAGACCTCAATGTCTATAAATGCAAAGGAAAAGTGTCTGATCTTGAAGATTATCTTATGGATAAAGATGCAACAGGCACAATCGGAATCGCCCACACCCGCTGGGCCACCCACGGAATCCCGGACAATGTCAATGCCCATCCCCATTTCTCCAGGTCCGGTAAAATCGCACTCATCCACAACGGCATCATCGAGAACTACCGTGTCATCAAGGACGCGCTCATCGCCAACGGATACACCTTCCGCAGCAACACCGACTCCGAGGTGCTTGTCAACCTCATCGAATATGTCCGCGACACCCACGGATGCTCCCTCGAAGAAGCGGTCAGGGTGGCCCTCAAGCAGGTTGTGGGCGCATATGCAATCGCAATCCTCGAAAAGGACAACCCTGACGAAATCATAGCAGCGCGCCAGAGCAGCCCGATGGTCATAGGCATCGGCAATGGCGAATACTTCCTCAGCTCCGACGCCGCATCCATCATCGACTACACCAACGACTTCGTATATGTCAAGGACGGCGAGGTGGCAATCATCAACCGCCACAAGCCGCTCTCCATCGTCAACCTCGACAACCAGCCCGCAAGCATCGACATCACAAAGCTCGAGCTCTCCATCTCCGAGCTCGAAAAAGGCGGCTACGACCACTTCATGCTCAAGGAAATCAACGAGCAGCCGCGCACCATTTTCGACTGCATCCGCGGAAGGATATCCCCGGAGACCGGCGAAGTCAAGCTCTCCGGAGTCACCGACAACCGTGAGAAGTTCATCAATGCCAGGAGAATCATATTCGTAGCCTGCGGCACATCGTGGCACGCCTCCCTCATCGGGGAGCACCTCATCGAGGACATCTGCCGCATCCCTGTCGAGGTCGAATATGCATCCGAATTCCGCTACCGCAACCCGATCATCCGTCCCGACGACATAGTGATTGCCGTCTCGCAGTCGGGCGAAACAGCCGACACCCTCGCTGCAATCAGGCTCGCAAAAGAGGCCGGAGCCTTTGTGTACGGCATCTGCAACGTAGTCGGCTCGTCCATAGCAAGAGGCACTGACTCAGGCACATACATCCATGTGGGCCCTGAAATCGGAGTAGCATCCACGAAGGCGTTTACCGGACAGGTGACAGTCATGGCCATGCTCGCCCTTGCAATCGGAAAGGAAAGGGGCACGGTTTCGGACGAATACTACAGGGAAGTCTCCGAAGGCATCCTCTCCCTCCCGGACAAGATTGCCGAGGTGCTCAGGGAAGACGAGCACATCGCAGGCCTCTCCAAGGTGTTTACATACGCCCGCAACTTCATCTACCTTGGCCGCGGATACAACTACCCTGCAGCCCTCGAGGGTGCGCTCAAGCTCAAGGAAATATCCTACATCCACGCAGAAGGATACCCGGCAGCCGAGATGAAGCACGGCCCTATTGCGCTGATTGACGCGGAGATGCCTACCGTAGTGATAGCCACCGGCCAGGACACGTACGAAAAGACCATCAGCAACATCGAGGAGATAAAGGCCCGCGGCGGACGCATCATCGCCCTTGTGCGCAAGGGGGACACCCGCATCCTGGGCATCGCCGACAAGGTGATTGAAATCCCGGAGATTACCGAATGCCTCACCCCGATACTCTCCTCCATCCCTCTCCAGCTTATGGCCTACCATATTGCCGTATGCAAGGGAAGGAACGTTGACCAGCCGCGCAACCTCGCAAAGTCCGTTACGGTAGAATAGTATGCGGAGGGTTCTCGTCATCACATATTACTGGCCTCCGTCAGGAGGAAGCGGTGTGCAGAGGTGGGTGAAATTTGCAAAATACCTGCCCCAGCTGGGCTGGCAGCCGGTAATATACACTCCCGAGAACCCGGAAATGCCTTCCGTTGACACATCCCTTTTCGGAGACATCCCCGACTGCGCCGAAGTGGTGAAGACCCATATCACGGAGATTTACAGCCTCTACCGCCGTCTCACGGGCACGGCAAAGGAAAAGGCCGAGGTCAATCCCATCAACAGCCGGAAAAAGACCTGGAAACAGTCCCTGGCAATGGCGCTGCGGGGCAACCTCTTCATCCCCGACCCCAAGGCGGGATGGGTGGGCCCGTCGGTGAGATTCCTGAAAAAATACCTCCGTGAGCATCCGGTAGATGTGATAGTCACCACAGGACCGCCCCACTCGATGCACCTTATCGGGATGAAACTATCCCGCGCAACCGGCATACCGTGGGTGGCGGATTTCCGTGACCCTTGGACAAAGATGTTCTATTTCAAGCATCTGCAGCTGTGCCGATGGGCTGAAAAGCGCCACGAAAATCTTGAAAAACAGGTGCTTGACAATGCCTCCTGCGTGATTGCCGTTTCCCCGGCCGTCAGGGACGACTTCATGGCAATGACCTCCACCCCGGTCCATCTCATCACCAACGGCTATGACCCCGACGACTTTGACCAGCCGCTCGAGGAAGACGGCTTCTTCAACATCACCCACACAGGACTCTTCGCCTCCGACGGCAATCCCGACGTGCTCTGGAGTGTGCTCGCGGATCGGTGCGCCCGGGATGAAGAATTCCGCAAAAAACTGAGAATCAGGCTTGTGGGAAAGACCGACACCGAGATAACAGAGTCCATCAAGGCGGCCGGCCTCGGCTCCCATCTCGAAAACCAGGGCTACCGAGACCATCCCACCGCCGTGCGCGAGCAGCTCAATGCCTCGATGCTCATACTGCCGCTCCGCAAGGAGCCCGAATACAGGGCCACGCTCCCGGGAAAGCTGTTCGAATACCTCGCGTCCCTCAAACCCGTGCTCGGAATCGGGCAGATAGACGGGGCGATGGCCGATGTGCTCAGGGAAACCGGAGCGGGAGAGGTGGTGGAATGGGATGACCGCAGCGGAATGGAGGCCTTCCTGGACAGGTGCTGGAAGCTGTATTGCGAGGACAGGGACTGGAACAGCACCGAAAACATTGAAAAATACTCGAGAAGGAGCACTGCGGCCCAACTTTCGCAGTTGCTTTCTTCCTTGACCGACAAATGATATGACCGCAAAAACCCGCAAAAGGATACTCACTTATGCAGGCATAATCGCCTTCTTCGCCCTCATAGCCTACGGCTTCGTCCCGCAGGTGCTTTCGGGCAAAATCGTCAATCAGAGCGACATCTCCGGCTATGTGGGGATGGCCAATGAAGCCAACACCTGGGACGCGGCGCATCCGGGCGACAGGACTGCCTGGACCGGCTCGATGTTCGGGGGGATGCCTACGACAATGCTCACGGGCAATGACTCCGGGGATTATACCAAATGGCTCTACGACCTGCTGCTGGTGGGGAAGCGCCCGGCAAGCTACCTGTTCCTGTCCCTTGTGGGAGCCTTCCTGCTGATGCTGTCGCTCGGCATCAACGGGCTGATAGCTGCAGGAGGAGCCATTGCAGTGACATTCTGCTCCTACAATATGCAGATAATACAGGTCGGCCACAACTCCAAAATGCTGGCCATGGCCTTTCTGCCGTGGGTGCTTGCAGCTGTCATATTCACATACCGCACTGCTCTGGAGCGCAAGGAAAAATGGCTTCCTCTGACCGTTCTCGGTGCTGCGCTCTTTGCCCTCGCCCTCGATTTCCAGATCAAGGCGAACCACGTCCAGATATCCTACTACCTGGCAATCATGATCTTATGCTATGTGCTGGTGCTGCTTGCAAAGATTCTTTCCTGTAGGGACGAAAGGGCAAAGTTCGGCCGTTTTGCCGCTGCCTCCGGGCTTCTCCTGGTGCTCGGACTTGCCGGCATCGGAGCCAATGCCAACAGGCTGATACCTACCTACGAATACACACAGCACACCATGAGGGGCGGTTCCGAGCTTGCCTCGGGAGATGACAAAAAGAGCAGGGGTCTTGACCTGGAGTATGCCACACAGTGGTCCTACGGCTGGGAGGAACTCCCCAATATGATGATTCCCGACTACAACGGAGGGTCATCTTCCGGCGCGATAAACCCTGCAAAATCCGAGACCGTCAGGGTGCTGCGCCAGGCAGGCCAGCCCAATACCCGTCAGATTGCCAGGGCGCTTCCTCTTTACTGGGGACCGCAGCCGTTCACCGCAGGCCCCATGTATATGGGAGCCATCACCGTTTTCCTGTTCATCCTCGGACTGGGTCTCTGCAAGGGCAAGGACAGATGGTGGATGCTTCTCGCTACGCTCATTGCCATATGCCTCGGGGTAGGATACCATTTTATGCCTTTCACGGAGTTCTGGTACTACCATATGCCGTTCTACAGCAAGTTCAGGACAGTGTCGATGGCCCTTGTCGTGCTCCAATACACCCTGCCGATGCTCGGCTTCCTCGTGCTTGACAGGATCATAAAGGGCCGTTATGACCGGAAGGAATTCCTCAAATGGGGAAGTGTCGCCTTTGCCGTGACCGCGGTATTCTGTCTCGTGTCGATGACCGGTGCGGGCCGCAGTTTTGTCGGAGCGGGGGATTCGGGCCAGGACCCTTTGATCATAGAGGCCCTTGCCGCCGACAGGCAGATGCTTGTCCGCAATGATTCGATTATGTCCCTCGTGATGATTGCAGCCACATTCCTGCTTCTGCTGTGGGGCTATTCTGCAACGGACAATCCTTCCGCGAAAGGCGGCCAGAAGCTTGTCTATGCGGGTTTCGTCATATGCCTTCTCGTCCTTGTCAATATGTGGTCGGTGGGCAAGCGCTACCTCAATTCGGACCATTTCGTGACGCCTGTGCAGTTCAGGGACCAGTTTGTAGAAAGACCTGCCGACACGATGATACTTTCCGACCCGGACCCCGACTACAGGGTGCTCGACCTGAGCGTCAACATCTTCAACGACTCATATCCGAGCTATTTCCACAAAAATATCGGAGGCTATTCGCCGGTCAAGCTCCAGAGGTATCAGGACCTCATTGACAGGTATCTTGTGGGGGAAATCAATTCCATCTACCGGAGCATTCAGGGTAAATCCACAATTTCGGAGGTTCAGGAGGCTCTGGAGCCCCTTCCGGTGCTTTCGATGCTCAACGACAAATATGTGATAATCGACGGAAACATAGCTCCGCTGCGCAATCCGCAGGCCCTCGGCAGCTGCTGGCTTGTCAGCTCGGTAGCCCCGGCAGGTACGCCGGAGGAGGAGATTTCGCTGCTGGGCAGCGTCGATCTTGCCTCAACTGCCGTCATAGGCGGGGATTTCGCTTCCTCAAGGGAGGCTGCCCTCAAGGCCGTGCCGGATTCGGCAGCATCATCCGGCGATGTGCTGAGGCTTGTTTCCTATGCTCCGAATCAGCTGGAATATTCCTACAGCATTTCTTCCGACAGGACGGCGGTATTCAGCGAAATCTATTATCCGGACGGTTGGACGGCCCATCTCGAGGACGGCACCCCTGTGGAAATCTTCAGGGCCGACTGGACACTTCGCGCCGCAGTGCTTCCTGAGGGACAACACACGCTTACGATGAGGTTTGAGCCTCAGTCATATATCACGGGCACACGCATTTCCAGGGCATCTTCAATCCTTCTGATTCTCCTTGTGCTTCTGGGAGGTGCTTTTGCCTTCACACCATTCAAAAAAACTGAAAAACAATGATCAATGTAGCTGTTTTCGTCTCGGGAGGCGGAACTAATTTGGAGAACCTCATCAATTGGTTCGAAGGTTCCGACAAGGTTGGGATCAAGCTTGTAGTAAGTTCATCATCAAAGGCTTATGCTGTGCAGCGTGCCCAAAATCACGGCATTGCCTGCGTTACCGTGAGCCGTGAGGCCTTCGCCGACGAAAAGCTTATGATGTCGATTCTCCACCAGTTCGGCATCAGGTTCATTGTGCTTGCCGGCTTCCTGCGGGTCATCCCGGACTATCTCATCGATGCCTTCCCCGGGCGCATGGTCAATCTCCATCCCGCCCTTCTCCCCAAGTTCGGCGGAATGGGAATGTACGGTCACCACGTCCACGAGGCCGTGAAGGCTGCAGGGGAGAGCGAGACGGGAATGACCGTCCACTATGTCTCAAATGTGGTTGACGGAGGCAGGATCATCGCGCAGTTCAGCACTCCGGTTCTCCCGGAGGACACTCCCGACGACATTGCAGCAAAAGAGCACGTCCTCGAGATGGAGCATTTCCCCCAGGTCGTCGAAGACGTGCTTAAAACTCTTCCGGAGTATTAGAAGCTTCTTTTTTACCTGATCCAGGATTCGTCGGAAGGATTGTTACGGAAGGCGAGGATGCGCTCAGGCCACTCGGCCGAGATATAACCCTCTTTTGCAGCAACTTCCACAAGGGCGTCAAGGTCGCACAGCGAATGGTTTTCGGTCTGTGCGGCAGCTATGCGCTCAAGTCCCTTTTTCATACCGTAGGTGAAGATGCTCACTATTCCGAGCACCTCCGCACCGGCCTCGCGGAGAGCCTCCACAACTTCGATGGAGCTGCCTCCTGTCGAGATGAGGTCTTCAATCACGACCACTTTGGTGCCGGGCTCCATACGCCCTTCGATTTTGTTGTTGCGGCCGTGGGTCTTGGCCTCCCCGCGCACATATCCCATCGGCAGTCCGAGGATTGTGGCAGTGATTGCAGCGTGGGCGATGCCGGCCGTTGATGTGCCCATAAGCATCTCACACTGTGGATAATACTTCTTTACCGTCTCGGCAAGACCTGCCTCCACATGTTCGCGCACTGCAGGGGCGGAGAGGGTGAGGCGGTTGTCGCAGTAAATCGGGCTCTTGATGCCGCTCGCCCAGGTGAACGGCTCTTCCGGACGAAGGAACACTGCTCCGATGGAAAGCAGGTCCTTTGCAATTATCTCTTTGGTAATCATATCTTTAACTATATTTCTTCATTGAGGAATTCCTTGACGCATCTCTTGTATGCGGCTACCGGGTCTTCGGCTGCAGTCACAGGGCGTCCCACCACGATGTAGTCGCTGCCGATCTGACGTGCGCGCTCAGGTGTGGTGATTCTTACCTGGTCGTCCTTTCCCGCATCGGCAAAGCGCACTCCTGGAGTCACGGTGAGGAAGTCGGCCCCGCACGCATCCTTCACGAGCGAAGCCTCGAGCGGAGAACATACTACACCGTCCAGACCTGCCTCACGTGCATTTGAAGCATATTTCCGGACCACTTCCGGAAGCGGTGCATCGATGAGAAGTTCGCTCCTCATGCGCTCCTCGCTGGTGGATGTGAGCTGTGTCACTGCAATAAGCACTGGCCTCGTGCCGTCCTCGCGGGTGAGTCCCTCGATTGCAGCGCGCATCATCTCGATGGTCCCGGCGGCGTGGAGGTTGGTCATGTCCACGTCAAGTCCGGCAAGCACCTTCATGGTCTTGCGCACGGTGTTGGGTATGTCGTGAAGCTTGAGGTCGAGGAATATCTTGTGGCCCCTGCGCTTGATTTCGCGCACGATTTCGGGACCTGCCCCGTAGAAAAGCTCCATTCCTATTTTCACGAACGGTTTCCTGCTCTGTCCTTCAAACCTGTCGAGAAAACCGAGGACCTGCTCCCTTGAGCTGAAATCACAGGCCACTATAACATCTTTTGCCATAATTGTCTGAATATATTATTGTTACCCTTATGCTACCCCTATTATGTCTGTCAGGCTTCCGATTCCGAGACGGTCCATCTCTTCCGGAAGCGATTCGATTATTTCCTTGCAGGCAAGAGGATTGCGCAGGTTCTCCGAGCCCACCTGCACTGCAGTAGCCCCCGCCATCATCATCTCGATGACATCCTGTGCCGAAGCCACTCCGCCGCATCCCATCACCGGAATCGAGCACGCGTGTGCCACCTGCCATACCATCCTCACAGCCACGGGGAAGATGCCCCTTCCGGAGAGTCCGCCTGTCCTGTTGGACAGCAGCGGCTTGCGGGTTGCGAGGCTGATCCTCATCCCGAGAAGCGTGTTGATAAGCGTAAGCCCGTCTGCGCCAGCATCTTCGCACGCCTTTGCAATCTCCACTATATCAGTCACGTTCGGACTGAGCTTGATGAATACGGGCTTTCCCTTCACGACTTTTTTCACCGCCGATGTGACCTCCGCGGCAGCCTTTGCCGATGTGCCGAATGCCATTCCGCCTCCGTGCACATTGGGGCAGGAGACGTTGACCTCAATGATGTCGATGTCCCCGCAGGCGGATGCCCTTTCGCAGCATTTTACATATTCTTCAAGCGAGAAACCGCTGATATTCGCAATGATGGCCCCGCCGTAAACCTTGCGGAGAGCCGGTACCTTTGTGGCCAGGAAGGCGTCGATGCCCGGATTCTGGAGTCCCACGCAGTTCAGAAGCCCCGAAGGAGTCTCGGCAATGCGGGGGAGAGGGTTGCCGTAGCGCGGCTCGAGCGTCGTGCCCTTGAGGGAAATGCCTCCGAGGACATTGAGGTCGTACCTGTCCATTTCCAGACCGAAGCCGAATGTCCCGCTTGCCGGGACCACCGGATTGTCCATCTTCACTCCTGCAAGAGTGACTGAAAGCCTTTCGTTTACCATATTATGTCCTCCCTGTCGAAAACGGGTCCGTCCTTGCACACCCTCCGTGCGCCTTTTGCCGTCATGATGCTGCATCCGTAGCAGATGCCCGTGCCGCAGCCCATCCTTGCCTCCATGCTTACCTGCCCGCCGCAGTCCACGGCTTTGCAGACAGCCTTCATCATGGGAAGCGGGCCGCAGGAGTACCAGTAGTCAAAACTGCATCCGTGCTCCCTGAGGGCGTCCGTCACGAAACCTTTTGTGCCGGCGGAGCCGTCCATCGTGGCGATGAGCACCTCGGCACCGGAGCTGCGTATCTCATCCATAATGGCCTCGGGTATGTCCACAGCCCTGTTGAAGCCGAATATTGCCGTGACTTTTTTGCCGGCGGCTGCGAGTTCCCTGGCGAGCAGCTTGAGCGGGGCAATGCCGGCCCCTCCTCCGAAAAGCACGGCGGCATCCTTTGTCGCCCGGATGTCGAAACCGTGTCCGAGGTCGGCCAGGACGTCAAGCCTTGTGCCCGGAGCCATCCCGGAGAGCTCCCTCGTGCCGTTTCCCACCGTGCAGTATATTATCTCCAACCATCCTTCGCCGCAGTCCGATATGGCGAAGGGGCGGCGCAGGTAGTATCCCGGCAGGAGGATGTAGGCGAACTGTCCGCCGCGGGCGCTTCCGTGGTATTCCGGTGAGGAAAGCACCATCCTGAATGTGCCGGAGGCTGCCTGTCCGTTACTTGTGACTGTAAAAATCATAGACTATGTTGCCGTTGTGAATTGTCATTACCGGTCTTCCCGTGACTGTCCATCCGTCAAACGGGGTGGCGTGTCCCATCGAAGCGAAGGCCGAAGGGTCGATGGTATAGTTGAGCTCCGTGTTGAAAAGGGCTATGTCGGCCTTCTGGCCCGGAGCGAGGGAGCCTCCGATGCCGAAAATGCGTCTCGGGGCGCCGCTCATCAGGTCCACAAGCTTCTCCAGGGTTATGAGCCTGGTGCGCACCAGGTTGGTGTAGAGCACCGGAAATGCGGTTTCAAGCCCCACGATGCCCATTGCGGAACCCTTGAGCCCGCGCGATTTCTCTTCGGCGGTATGCGGGGCGTGGTCGGTAGCGATCATGTCGATTGTCCCGTCCAGTATGCCTGCAAGCAGGGCCAGCCTGTCCTGGTCCGACCTCAGCGGAGGATTCATCTTGAAGCGTCCGTCCTCCTGGAGATCCCTGTCGCAGAGCATAAGGTAGTGGGGGGCGGTCTCGCAGGTGACCTTCACTCCGCGCGCCTTCGCCTTCCTGATTATGTCCACGCTTTCCTTTGTCGATATATGGCAGACGTGGTACCGGCATCCGGTCTTCTCCGCAAGCAGCACGTCCCTTGCTATCTGGCCCCATTCGCTTTCGGAACAGATGCCCTTGTGGCCGTGCGTGCGGCAGTATTCCCCGTCATGGATGTATCCGGCGTGCAGGAGGGTGTTGTCCTCGCAGTGGGCCGCTATGATGCAATCGAGCGACGCAGCCCTGCGCATTGCCTCCTCCATCACTGCCGGGTCCTGGACTCCGCTTCCGTCGTCCGAAAAGGCTATGCACCTGCCCTTGAGAGCCTCCATGTCGACAACCTGCTTCCCGGCCCTTCCGAGGGTGATGGACGCATAGGGGAATACGTCTATTACGGCATCACGGCCGATGATTTCCTGTTCCACGGCTATGTGCTCCACAGTGTCGGGCGCAGGATTGAGGTTCGGCATCGTGCACACGGCAGTGTATCCTCCGCGGGCAGCGGCGAGCGAACCGGTGCGGATTGTCTCCTTGTCCGGTCTTCCGGGCTCGCGGAAATGGACGTGCACATCGGCGAGGGCTTCCGTGGCCAGGAATCCGTTGGCATTGACCACGCGTGTCTGTCCGTCGTCCGCAATCCGGATGTCGGGTGCGATCCCGGCAATCAGGCCATTGTCCACAAGTATGTCCTTTTGGGAAGAATCTGCCAGACGGCAGCCTTTGAGCAAAATTTTCATTACGGGAAGATTTTCGCAAATTTAGGCATTTTTTATGGTATTTGCCCTTGCAGGTGAACAAATGTTGTAATAACTTTGCAACCCATAAACAAGTCTTTTCCCATCTATGAAAGTCTGCATTCTTATGGGTTCAAAAAGTGATTGGGAGGTAATGAGTGCCGCCTGCACTATTTTGGACGAATTTGGCGTTCCTTACGAGAAAAAGGTAATCAGCGCCCACCGTACCCCACAGTATTTCTGCGATTATATGGCGGCAGCCCGCCGGAACGGATTCGATGTCATCATCGCCGGAGCAGGCGGAGCAGCGCATCTTCCGGGAATGGCAGCGGCCATGACCACGCTCCCGGTAATCGGAGTACCTATCAAGAGCGCCGCACTCAACGGTCTTGACTCCCTGCTTTCGATTGTCCAGATGCCTTCCGGCATACCTGTGGCCACGATGGCAATCAACGGAGCCAAGAATGCCGGCCTCTATGCAATATCAATCCTCGCCCTTGGCAATGCCGAACTGTCCGCAAAACTCGAGGCATTCAGGAAGGAGCAGGCTGACAAAGTACTCAAAACAGAACTGTAAAGTATGGACAGCAAAAGAATCTTTGTGGAGAAGCGCTCAGGATTCCGCGTAGAGGCCGAAAGCCTCAGGAAGGAATTCAACGAGAACCTCTCCACTCATATCAGTTCCCTGAGGCTGATCAACATCTATGATCTTTTCGGCTTTTCCGGCGACCTTGTCGAGAAATGCCGTTACAGCGTTTTCGGAGAGAAGGTGACAGACACCGTCTCCGATTCCTGCCCGCTCGAGGGGAAGAAATACATCGCGACCGAATATATCCCGGGCCAGTTTGACCAGAGGGCATCGTCCGCAGAGGACTGCGTGCACCTCATCGACCCTTCGGCTGAAATCACCATCCGTTCCGGAAGGCTCCTTATCTTTGACGACAATGTCACCGAAGACGAGCTCAGGGCCATCAGGCACTATTTCATCAATACCGTGGAGTCCCGCGAGAAGGACCTCTCTAAGCTCTCCGCCGGAGAGAAGGCCGAGGTAAGGCGCGTGCAGGTGCTCGAGGGATTTACGGATATGGGCGAGGAGGCTTATGATGCATTCCGCGCGCAGTGGGGCCTCGCGATGAGCAGCGCCGACCTCAACGAGGTGGTGCTCTATTTCCGCCGCGAGCAGCGCAACCCTACCGAGACGGAGCTCCGCATCCTCGACACATACTGGAGCGACCATTGCCGCCACACCACGTTCGGCACCATTCTCGACACCATCCGCATCGACGACAGCTTCATGAAGGAGGAGATCGAGGCCGAGCTCGGAGAGTTCCACGCAATCCGCAGGGAGCTCGGACGCGAGGGCAAGAGCCTCTGCCTTATGGAGATGGCCACAATCGGTGCGCGCTACCTCCGCAAGAAGGGTCTTCTCGACGATATGGAGCAGAGCGAGGAAAACAACGCCTGCAGCATCTTCGTCGATGTGGACGTTGACGGGCAGAAGGAAAAATGGCTTCTCCAGTTCAAGAACGAGACCCACAACCACCCTACCGAAATCGAGCCGTTCGGAGGCGCCGCAACCTGCCTCGGAGGTGCCATCAGGGACCCTCTTTCAGGCCGTGCCTATGTCTATCAGGCAATGCGCGTGACGGGCGCCGGCGATATCTACAAGCCTGTGTCCGAAACCATTCCCGGCAAGCTCCCGCAGAGCCTCATCTCCCGCAAGGCTGCCGCCGGATATTCTTCCTACGGCAACCAGATCGGCCTTGCAACCACCCACGTGAGGGAAATCTACGATGAGGGATACACTGCAAAGCGTATGGAAATCGGTGCGGTGGTCGGAGCAGTTAAGGCTGAAAACGTGCGCCGCGAAAGCCCTGCGCCGGGCGATGTGATACTCCTTCTCGGAGGACGCACCGGCCGCGACGGCATCGGAGGAGCCACCGGCTCATCAAAGGAACACACTGAAGCATCCCTGGAGACCTGCGGAAGCGAGGTACAGAAGGGCAATGCTCCTGAAGAAAGAAAGATACAGAGGCTGTTCAGGCGTCCTGAGGTCACCCGTCTCATCAAGAAGTCCAACGACTTCGGCGCCGGCGGAGTGAGCGTTGCCATCGGCGAGCTTGCACCGGGACTGGACATCTGGCTCGACCGCGTGCCTGTAAAGTATGCCGGCCTCAACTCCACCGAGCTTGCAATCAGCGAGTCCCAGGAAAGGATGGCTGTTGTCGTGGAGGCAAAGGATATGGAGGAGTTCAAGGAATATTGCCGTCGTGACAATATCGAGGTCACCCATGTGGCAGTGGTCACCGGTACAGCCCGCATGAGGATGTACAACGGCGAGCGCCTCGTGGCCGACCTTTCAAGGGAATTCATCGACAGCGCAGGGGCAAAGCACCACGCCGAGGCTGCAGTGGCCGCAGTGGAGGACCGCGACCCGTTCAGGCGCGAGGCCGAAGGCTCTACAATGGCCGAAAAGCTCCTCAACATAATGGGCGAGCCAAACGTGACTTCGCAGAAGGGGCTCATCGAGATGTTTGACAGCACCGTCGGACGCTCCACCGTACTGATGCCGTTCGGAGGCCGCATGCAGGCTACCGAGACACAGGTTTCAGTCCAGAAGCTTCCTGTGGACGGCTACACCGACACCGCTTCCGTGATGGCCTACGGCTACAGCCCGGCAGTATCCAGATGGAGCCCGTACCACGGTTCCGCATATGCGGTCATCGAGGCCTGCACAAAGGTCGTGACTGCCGGCGGAGAATGGTCCGGCATGAGATTCTCATATCAGGAATACTTCGAAAGGATGACCAAAGACCCTCACAGCTGGGGTCTTCCGGTGAGCGCCCTTCTCGGTGCACTGAAGATGCAGACCGTCCTCGGCCTGCCTTCAATCGGAGGAAAGGACAGCATGAGCGGCACCTTCGAGAACATCAGCGTGCCTCCTACCCTTGTGGCATTCGGCATCACCACAATGAATGCCGGCGACGTCATCTCTCCTGAATTCAAGCGCGCAGGCAACAGGATCTATCTTGTACGCCACACTCCGCTCGCCAACTATATGCCTGATACTGAAGGCCTCAAGGCAAATTGGGACTTCATCCACAGGCACATCCTCTCCAAAGACATCATTTCCGCCTACGCAATCGGAAGCGGCGGAGCGGCTGAGGCCCTTGCCAAGATGGCCCTCGGCAATGTCCTCGGAGCCAATGTCAGCATCTCTTCCGACGACCTCACCCGTGCGGCCCTCGGTTCGGTAATCGTCGAATCGGAGAGCGAGCTCGACTTCCCGTCGGCCGAGATGATAGGTACGGTGATTTCAAAGCCTGAACTCATATTCGGCGACTCAAGGGTGTCCCTCGACAAAGTGGCAGAAGCCCTTGCACTTCCGTTCACAAAGGTATATCCTGCAACCGTAAAGCCTCAGTCGGAGGTCCTTATGGACGCTCCGGCGCAGACTCCGTGCCCTTCCCCCGAATATCAGGGAGAGAGGATCGAGCATCCGCGCGCATATCTTCCGGTGTTCCCGGGAACCAACTGCGACTATGACACCGCAAAGGCGTTCCGCAAGGCCGGTGCCGACGTACGTTTCGGCATCTTCCGCAACCTCACCGGAGAAGACGTGCTCGCTTCCATCGCCGAGATGAAGAAGGAAATATCAGAGTGCCAGATACTTGCGCTCAGTGGAGGCTTCTCCAGCGGCGACGAGCCCGACGGCAGCGGCAAGTTTATCGCAAGCGTGCTCAACAACAGCGAAATCGCCGAAGAGATCCAGAAGCTCCTCCGCAGGGGCGGACTCATCCTCGGTATATGCAACGGCTTCCAGGCCCTCGTGAAGAGCGGTCTTCTCCCATACGGCAAGCCGGGCATGGTCACCGAAGACTCCCCGACGCTCTTCCGCAACGACATCAACCGCCACATATCCCAGATGGCCACCACGAGGGTATCCGCATCGGCTGCGGGACGTTCCCCTTGGCTTGCCGGGATGAAGGCGGGCGACCTCCACAATATCGCGTTCAGCCATGGTGAAGGCAAGTTCATGGTCAGCGAAGAACTCGGCAGGGAACTCTTCAGAAACGGCCAGGTGGCATTCCAGTATGCCGACCCTGTGTCCGGGGAAATCACAATGGAACCTCCGTTCAACCCTAACGGCTCATCGTTCGCCATCGAGGGCATAACCTCTCCTGACGGACACATCCTCGGAAAGATGGGCCACAGCGAACGCTACGAGAACAACCTGTTCAGGAACATCCCTGGCAACCTCTCGCAGGACATCTTTGCAAATGCGGTCAACTATTTCAGAAAGAACCGTTAAGATGGAAAAGGGGGAGCTTGTTTTTGACGGCAACGAGAAACAGATTTTCGCAACCGGCGAGCCCGACAAGGTCATAATCCGCTACAAGGATGTCGGAACGGCGTTCAACAACATCAAGCGGGCGGTATTTCACGGAAAGGGCGTGCTCAACAACGCCATTTCCACAATCACCTTCGAGGCGCTGCGCGATGCGGGCATAAAGGTCCATTTCATCGAAAGCATCTCCGACAGGGAGCAGCTGTGCCTCAAGCTGGAGCCTGTGCCGATCCAGGTGACCTGCCGCAACCGCATTGCCGGTTCGCTGGCGCGGATCCTCGGCGTTGAGGAGGGTTTGAAGCCACAGGGCTGCATACTCGACCTGCGCTACAACAATGACGACCTCGGCGACCCTGTCATCAATGACGACCAGGCAGTGGCCCTGTCGCTTGTGACGGCCGAAGAGCTCCGGCACATCAAATCCGTTGCCTGCAAAAGCAATGAGGTGCTTACGGAGCTGTTTGGAAGGGCAGGCATCGAACTTGTCGATTTCAAGATGGAGTTCGGAAGGAATGCTGAAGGCGAACTCATCATAGCCGACGAGCTCAGCCCCGACAATTGCAGGCTCTGGGATGCCCGGACCGGCGAAAAAATGGATAAGGACAGATTCAGGCTCGACCTGGGCAATGTGACCGGGTCCTATGCTGAAGTATTGGACAGATTGAAAAAAACGAAAAGATAGTTATGGCAGTAGATTACGAAAAGGCCGGTGTCAATCTTGAAGCCGGTTACGAAGTGGTCCGCAGGATCAAACAGCACGTGGCTTCGACAGCGAGGCCCGGCACTATGGGCAATATCGGGGCATTCGGGGGAATGTTCGACCTTGCAAGCCTCGGCTACACGGCACCTGTGCTCGTAAGCGGCACGGACGGAGTCGGTACGAAGCTCAAAATCGCCTTTGCTATGGACAGGCACGACACCATCGGCATCGATGCTGTCGCAATGTGTGTCAACGATGTGCTCGCGCAGGGAGCTGAGCCTCTCTTCTTCCTTGACTATGTGGCTCTCGGCCATAATATTCCTGCAAAGGTGGAGGCAATCGTGGCCGGTGTGGCTGAAGGCTGCCGCCAGGCCGGATGCGCCCTTGTGGGCGGCGAGACTGCCGAGATGCCCGGTATGTACGAGGACGGCGAATACGACATTGCCGGATTTACGACCGGCGTTGTGGAGAAATCAAAGCTCATCGACGGCTCAAAGGTGAAGGTGGGCGATGTGCTGGTGGGCATAGCCTCTTCCGGCGTCCATTCCAACGGCTTCTCCCTTGTTCGCAAGATTGTTGCCGATTCCGGACATTCATATCAGGACGAAATCGCGGAGTTCGGCGGCCGCAGGCTCGGAGATGTGCTTCTCACCCCGACCAGAATCTATGTGAAGCAGGTTCTCGACGTCATCGCACAGTGTGACGTGCACGGAGTTGCCCACATCACCGGAGGCGGATTCGACGAGAATATCCCGAGAATCCTCCACGACGGACAGGGACTCGAAATCAACGAGGGTTCCTGGGAAATCCTCCCTGTGTTCAGGGTACTCGAAAAATGGGGCAACATCCCTCACAGGGAGATGTTCAACATCTTCAATATGGGTGTGGGAATGGTGCTCGCAATGGATGAGGCGGAGGCTGCAAAGGCCATTTTCATCCTCGAAAGCCACGGCGAGAAAGCTTCCGTAATAGGCCGTGTAAGTGATAAAGAAGGTGTGATAATCAAGTAATTACAGTATAGACGATGAAAAGAGCATTGGTTAGTGTCAGCGACAAAACCGGACTTGTCGATTTTGTACGCGGTCTCCAGTCACTCGACTGGGAGATCATTGCAACGGGCGGAACCCAAAAACTGCTCGAAGAGAGCGGCATCAGGACGATAGGCATCAGCGAAGTGACCGGTTTCCCGGAAATCTGTGACGGCAGGGTGAAGACCCTCCATCCTAAGGTGCACGGCGGACTTCTTGCCCGCAGGGACAATCCGGACCATCTCAAGGCGCTCAAGGACAACGGTATCGGGTTCATCGACCTTGTCTGTGTCAATCTCTATCCTTTCCGCCAGACCATCGAAAAGGAAGGCGTGACAATGGAGGATGCCATCGAGCATATCGACATCGGCGGCCCTTCCATGCTCCGCAGTGCTGCGAAAAACTGGAATGACGTCACCGTGGTATGCAACCCGGAGGATTACGGCCGTGTGCTCGACGAGATAAGGGAGCACGGCAACACCCTCAGGCAGACACGTCTGGAGCTTTCCGCAAAGGCATATACCCATACTGCCGAATATGACATCTGCATCGCAGGCTATATGCGTGCACAGGCAGGTCTCAACGAGAAACTCTTCCTCGAGTATGACCTTGCCCAGGGACTCCGCTACGGTGAGAACCCTCATCAGGATGCCAAGTTCTACAGGAGCTCCAAGCCTGTGCCTTATTCGCTTGCATGGGCACAGCAGCTCGGCGGCAAGGAACTGTCCTACAACAATATCCAGGATGCCAATGCCGCACTCAGCATCGTGCGCGAGTTCTCCGAGCCGTTTGCAGTGGGCCTCAAGCATATGAATCCGTGCGGAAGCGGTGTGGGCAAGGACATCCTCGAGGCATGGAAGCGTGCATACGAGGGCGACAAGACCTCCATTTTCGGAGGCATCGTGGCTTTCAACCGTGAGGTTACCCTCGAGGTTGCAGAGCTTCTCAAGCCTATTTTCCTTGAAATCGTGATGGCTCCGTCATTTGCTCCGGATGCCCTCGAGCTTCTCAAGACCAAGAAGAACCTGCGTCTTCTGGTCATCGATATGAGCAGCGACATCCCTTCAGACACCAAGTCCTTTGCCTATGTCAACGGTGGTCTCCTTCTTCAGAACCAAGACCTTACGACCTGTGCACTCTCTGCCGGACAGTGTGTCACCGAGGCAAAGCCTACGGAGGAGCAGATGAAAGACCTCGAGTTTACATGGAAGATTGTAAAGCACGTCAAGTCCAATGCTATCGTAGTGGGCAAGGGCGGAATGACCTATGGAGTGGGCGCCGGCCAGATGAACCGTGTGGGCTCGGCCGAGATTGCCCTCAAGCAGGCTGCCGCAACTCTTGCAGAAGAGACCGGCAAGGATCCTGAGACGGCTGCACGCGAGGCGGGTCTTGTGCTTGCTTCAGATGCTTTCTTCCCGTTTGACGACTGCGTGACCCTCGCTGCAAAATACGGTGTAAGGGCTATCGTCCAGCCTGGCGGAAGCATCCGTGACGAGGATTCCATCAAGAAGTGCAACGAGCTGGGAATCAGCATGCTGTTTACCGGTGAGCGTCATTTCAAGCACTGATATCATCAGTGCTTGAAATGACGGC
>CAMBMK010000027.1 GCA_945868745.1 uncultured Bacteroidales bacterium | reverse complement strand
GGATTTTTCTTTTTCCCGTACGTCTCCTGAAAAATTGTCCGTCAAAGTATTTTTCAATCGCAGTTCCTCCGACATCAAACCCGAACTGAACGGCAACGGAGAACGTCTGGACGGCTTTTTCACAGCTCTTGACAGCCTTGCAAACACTCCAGGAATAAAGATCGACAGCGTGGTCCTGATATGTTCCTCTTCATCTCCGGAAGGGCCTTCAACACTCAACAAATCATTGAGCCTCAGCCGTGCAGCCTCGCTTGAAGCCGTTTTCAGAAAGCGGTTCGCCGGGGACGTAAGCGTGAGCATAAGGTCTGCAGGTGAGGATTGGGACAAGCTCGCCATCCTCCTGCGCAGCTCCGACATCAGGGGAAAGGAAACGGTTGCAGGAATAATCGAGAATACCCCGCAATACATATATGAAAACGGAACAATAGTCGGGGGCCGCAAAAAAGCGGTGATGGACTATGATGCCGGCCGTTTGTGGAGGGAGTTGGACAAGAGCCTTTTCCCGCTTCTGAGACAGGCGGAACTGACTGTGTATTATATCGTAAGGCAGCCTGATATCATTTCTGGGAGCCTGCAGGCGGGAGCCGTGATTGAGCATGGATTGACTCTTCCGGAGGGCGCGCCGGTGTGGCCTTATCCATCTGACAGCCAGTATGCAGGGGAAGTCCTGCCGGAGAATTCAGCAAGCCGTCCTGTCCCCGTGGGCGGTAAACCCATCTTTGCACTGAAAACCAACATTCTGCTTGATGCAGCCACTATAGTCAATCTCGGACTTGAAATCCCTTGCGGCGGGAGGTTCAGCATTGCCGCGGACGCTTATTTCCCGTGGTGGCAGGACAGGGCTAAGGACATTACCGTCCAGATGCTCGGGGCCGACCTGGAGGGAAGGTACTGGTTTGGCGACAGAAGCCGCAGGGCACCGCTTACCGGCTTGTTTGCAGGCATTTACGGCGGCGCCGGCTATTATGATTTCCAGCTCGGCAGCCTTACCGGAGGCGACGGAGTGCAGGGCGATTTCTATATGATGGGCGGCATCTGTGCAGGCTATGCCCACAGTATCGGGGGCAGTTGCAGGCTCGAGTACAGCATCGGCATCGGCTATCTCCAGAGCGACTACCGCCAGTACATCACGGCCAAGGACACAAAGTATGGCGATATCAAGGTCATACCTTATCCGTGGGAGATAAAGAGGATCTCCGGATTCCTGCCTACAAAGGCTTCCGTGTCGCTGGTTTGGCTCATTTCTTCAGGAAAAGGAGGTGCAAGATGAGAAATCTTATGAAACTCCTTGCAGTCCTGATGCTTGTGGCAACAGTTTCCTGCCGCAGGGACCATCTTTATTATGCATCCTCCGACACCGCCACGGTGCTTGTGGAGCCTGACTGGACCACCTCGGGAGTCCATCCCAACGGTGTCAGCGTCTTCGCATTCAGGGAAAGCGACGGCTCTCTCTACAAGAGGTTCCCGCCTGTCAGCGCTTCGGAAAAATGCTATGTCCGTCTGCCTCAGGGCGATTTCACCCTTATTGTGATGAACGATACTCCGGAGGAATTCGGCGGAATCATTGATTTTACCGGATATGACAATATCTCCACCTTCCAGGCAAGGGGAGTGCGGGACGAAGGGACGAGCAGCAGGCTCAGGGAGCATCTCGCCTCAAAGGCCGCCGGAGATGACGAAGAATACTGCATCGTGGAGCCGGACATGCTCGCCGTATCGGTCATAAACGGGGTGCACATCACTCCGCAACAGATTGATTACTGGTACGACAGGCCTCAGGGCGACTCCCAGGCGGAGACTGCTCTCGTTGTGGAGACCTCCCCGGCACCGGTCATCTCGAAGGTGAACATCACGGCGCACGTCACGGGACTGAAATACGCCAGAGGCACTACGCTTTCATATCTTCGGGGAGTCGCCGGCGGACACTATATGGGACTCGGCGAGAACTCCACGGACGGGGTTGCGCACGCGTTCATCCTCAACAACAGGAAATTCGACCCGGGCTCCGACTCGGACGGCACCATCACGGCGAGCTTCCTGTCCTTCGGACTCATAGGGGACGGCAAATCCGGCGGAAGATACTTCCTCGACATCAACTTCGTGCTGATAAACGGTGAACCCTATCCTCTATCATTTGACGTCACCGACCTCATCTCGATCGATGTGACACTGTCGATGCAGCTGTCGCTCAATCTCGACCTTGAAATAGAGCTTCCCGAGGTGGTGGGCAAAGACGAGGGCGGATTCAATACCGACATCAACGAATGGGAAGACGAGACAGTGGACATACCGATGTAAAGAACTATAAACGAAAATATATTAACAAACATCAATAAACTCTAAATTATTACTATTATGAACAAATCAACATTTGCCCTTGCAGCGCTTGCCCTCATTGCAGCATCCTGCACCAAGACAGAAGTTGTGGGCAGCGGACCTGAAACCTCCGGCAGCGGAATCAATTTCTCCGCCTACACGGCCAAACCTACCAAGGCAGCACAGACTGATGTGACAACTGCCAACTTTACCTCTTTCGAGGTTACTGCCATCGGCAAAGGTGCCACCTATTTTGACAATGTGACTTTCAAGAAAGATGATCTTTCAGATCCTTCAACTTTTTGGGAAAGCGTGGATCCGTATTTCTGGCCGGCATTTGCTTTGAATTTCTATGCGTACAATACTCCGGCGAATGGTGCTTTTTCAAGGAATATAGATGCCAATAACGAGACTTTGACTTTTGCTCCTTCTTCTACTCTTGCTGAACAGGAGGACCTTGTGGCTGCTAAAGCCTTAAATCAGACATTGGCATCAACAAACCCTTCTTTGGCTACTGGCCTTACTTTCAATCACTACCTTACCCAGGTGATTGTAAAGGCAAAGAACAGCAACTCAACCTACAAAGTTGAGGTTGACGGTGTCAAATTCGCAAACCTTGCAGGAGAAGGCACTTATTCCTTCAGCACTGAAAAAATGGCAGCACCTGAGGGTAAGATCAATAGCAGTACTTCTGCTGATTATGTAGCTACTTTTGGTGCCACTGAATTGTCAGACACTGAAACGGAAGTAATGACAGATGGGGATGCCGGACGTTGGTATCTTGTTCCGCAGGAAGTAAAGCCTTGGGACCAGGCGAACAATAAAGACAATGCTTCTGTCGTGGCTACAAATAATGGAACATATCTTGCCCTCAAAGTAAAGATTACTGCAAAGCACGGCAATAGCATTCTTAAGATTTATCCTGCAACAGGCGATGATTCTGCCTGGATGGCTGTACCTGTACCGGTTGCTCAGGATGCAACTGAGTTTGCACTGGCTCAGGGAAAGAAATATACCTTTATCATCAATTTCTTCTCGGACAACAGTAAAAGCGGTGCAGGTTTTGTCGATCCGGAAGTACCTGGAGATCTTGACGGTGATGGTGATGCTACCAACGATAATGGAAAGAAAATTATCGGAGGTGCCATCAAGTTCGATGCTTCTGTATCAGGGTGGGATACCGTGGATGTTAACATCTACCTCTAGACCTTATCGGCCGGCGGGGCCTGACCGCCCCACCGGTTGCCAATCAAACTGTTATGGGAAAGCTTAAGTATCTGTCCATCATCATATTGCTCTCGGCGGCCGTGGCCTGCCGCAAGACCGGTGTGCAGTCTCCGGAAGAATTGCCCGTGGTTTTTTCGACGGAGCAGACCAAGGCCGGCCTGTCTTCGGTATTTGAAAATTTCAGGGTGTGGGCAAACTGCGTGAGCGAAGGCGTGAGCACGGGCGTGATGAAGGGCTACAGGGTCAATTATGACGCGGAGCAGGGCTGGACCTACATTTCGGGAGCAGGTACCGAAGGGCAGGAGCTGAAATACTGGAACGCATCCGCCTCGGAGTTCCGCTTCCACGCCGGAGCCCCTCAGGACAGGGTTATCGGCATCTCGGAGTCCGGACTTGTGCTTGATATGGAATCTACCCAGACCCTGAGCAACACCTCCCTGTACAGCATGCCGTACCCGGTCCTGCGCACTGACCCTGCTTTCGGAAACACAGTGAACCTGCTTTTCAGGTATGCCAATGCACGCATCAACCTCTCATTCAGATATCTTTCTGATGCCGAGGTAAGTATCACCGACATAAGCCTCACCCCGTCTTCTCCGTATGCGGTCTCGGGCCACCTTGCCTTCGGCTATGACTGGGAGAGAGTTTCGGTGACACCGGGAGCATTGACTGATGTCATGACGTCGTCTGACCCTCTCGCATTCAGCGGAGTCAATATTCCGGCGCAGTCCGGCGAGGCTATAGCGACTGCAAGTCCGTGGTATATGGTCCCTTCTGCAGATGCAAAGGGGCAGTGGACCCTCTCGCTGAAGGTCAACGGAGAGGTAAAGCAGACTGCATTTACAATCGACAGGGCCTGGGAGCCCGGCAAATCATACGTTTACAGGTTTGAATACACACCGGATGCAAATCTTGTATTTGTCGGCACCACCACGGAACTGTTTGTGGGAGAAGACCTCCAGGATGGAGGAGAGCATAATTTCAGTTAGAATGAAACTGTTTGGAAAGTCATATATTATTGTAGCGCTGGCCGTTTTTCCTGCTGCATCGTGCAGCAGGGAGGATGTCCGGCAGGACGGCAAGTCCCTGGCCAAAGTGGAGATGGCATTGGATACGCAACCCGCCACGAGGGCCCATTTCGAGGACCGTGACGGTACCGCCACATTCGTATGGGATGCAGACGGCAGCATGATTGCTGCCGTCTCAAAGGGCGGTTCCATTGTGCAGTGGAACGGGGGAGAGTGGTATTCCCCGATGCACATTTCCCTGATTGCCCCGGATGACAGCCGCAAAGCCTTGCGTGCCACATCGGGACTTACCCTCCTTACGGATGCTGCCGCTGCGGGCGATCCACTTTTCTTCCTCTCTCCGGTCAACGGCTCCTCTCTTTGCTCTATTGAAGCTTCTGACCAGGCAGTGTCGGTAACTTTCTACATGCCAAGTGTTTTTGAGCAGAGTGCCTCGGGCCGTCTTGAAGAATTCGGGGACTATTGCTTCATTCGCGGAGAGTCCACAGTAAAAAGCACCCCGTCCGCGTCGGACAAGAATTTTGCCGCCGCTTCCACGACTTTCCGGGCAATCCCGGCTACTTTCCGTTTCAATGTCAGGAACACTACTGACAGTGATGTCATCCTCGAGTCGGTGAAAATCACCTGCGACAGGCTGTTCCCCGACAAGCTCTGCTGGAAAACTGACGGCTCAGCGGTGACAGTCACCGAGCCGGAAGACAAATCGGGCTATTTCAACACCATAAAGACTTCAATCGATGCGGGCTACGGCGAACTTGTCGGAAAAAAGGACGGGGAGACTGTCCACACGGGTACCTACTATGCCGTATGCCTCCCGTTTGACAGCGAGTCCTCCCTTGACGGAGCCACTCTTGCCTTTATCCTCGAGACTTCGGACAAGATACATACATTCAATATCGCTGCTGCGGATTTCTTCAGGGAATCCGCCTGCAAAAAATTTGAGAGCAACAGGATCTATACCTTCAATTTCGCCCTGAATGACAATTCCGTAGAGCTTGAGGGCGTGAGCATCTCCGACTGGGTGGGAGACCCGTTCAATGTCCCTACCGAAGAGGTGTCGCTATTTCTCAAGGTCAGCCCTTCATACTGGGTGCAGGACAGGAAGAATGTCTATACCTACGGCTTCATGAAGATGTACGGCAACACGTTGTGGGCGGAGTGCAATCTCGGGGAGTATCTCTACAGCTCCTTTGATGTCACTCTGAACTGGTATGAAGTCACCCCTGCAGACGCCTCCGATGAGGATTATCTGGCGACTTACTTCGACAATATCAAAGATTTCAAATGGAAGACTCCGTCAAGGGCTGATTTCATTCAGCTGTTCTCATTGCCGGAAGACAATATCGAGATGTGCAGGGATGGTGAATCCGGAGTCTATGGCCTGAGAATCAAAAGTACAGTTTCCACGGGGGCGTCAATCTTTCTTCCGAGTACACTGACCACGAAAACGGAATATACCGAATCCGGTACAACCACCATCCACAGACTATTCGACGGCTATTATTGGACCCGCGATGAAGATGAGACGGACCCGGACAAGGCATATCTTCTCCATTTCGCCTTTGAGCAGACTGAAACGGTAGAAGGGGAGACCTCGTCGTTTTCCCAATACGGCAAAGTCCTTGATGGCGGAAATGCACTCTATGAATTCGTGACAAAAGAAAAATATAAGAATCATACTGTAAGAGCCATACTTCAAAATGACTGATATAAAGATATTTACTTTGACTGTTGCCTGCGCTGCGGCGCTGCTTTCCTGCAGCAGGGAAGAGATTCCCGTTGCTTGCGACAGGCTGTATGTCAGCGCTGCTTCCGTAGCTTTTACGGAGCAGGGCAGGGCTGCCACCAAGTCCGAGAACATCGGCTTTCTTACCTCCTTCGAGGCGGGCGATGCAATCGGAGTCACTGCGGTCGATGCCCAGGGCAATGTGCTTGATGTATGTAACAATGTCAAGTTTGTCTATCAAAAGGACGAGGTGGTGGACGGAGTTGTATGGTCTTCCTTCCTCAATGACAGGGGCTACGGATTTGTGGAGAGGGTAGCGGGTGCAAAATACTTCGCATACTATCCCTACAGCGAGCAGTGGAACGGCTGCACCCTGGAGGAGATAGTGGACAATTTTACCGTGATGGAGGACCAGAGCACAAAGGAGAACTTTGACAAGAGTGACCTTATGGCTCCCGATGCGGCCATCTCCCCAAGCGGCGAAGAACTGCGTTTTGTCCTGAACCACAAGATGGCAACCATTTCCCTTTTCTACAACAATGAATGGAAGCCCGACGGAGTCACACCTATGTATCCAATCAATCTTTATCCCGGTACGTACCCTTCCGGCCTTACGATAGACCATACCTATCGTGCCGAATTGCCGGACGGCTCAAAGGATCTCCGCCGCAGGTACCTTGTCAATCCCAAACCTGTTGATAATCATGCAGTTACCGTAAAGATTGTCGGCAACCTCGAGGAGACCAATGTCCGTTATTTCAGCTATTCCATTGATATTCAGGCGGGATACCTCTATTCGATATCCTTTGAGGGCGAGCCTTTGGTGCCATATACCGACGGGGTGGACCTCGAGCTTGACGATGTGGAATTTGTGGACCGTAACGGCAATACGACCACCCTGGGACATACGGTCATATGGTCCAAGTACAATCTCGGTGAGTCCGTGGGGGAGAGCTATCCTTTTGACCCTGCATCAGGAGACCGCGGGACAAGGAGGGGAAGCAAAGACCCTTATGCCAGGGGCGATTACTATTGCTGGGGCGCTACTTTCACGCAGTACGACAACGGTATCTCCGGCTATCACGGCTACGGCTACAACAACTATTTCGACAACGAGTACAAGATTGCCCCGCTCGGCGGCACCATAAAGGAGACGGAATATGACGTGGCGCACGCAAAATGGTGGCGCGGCAAATGGCGCCTGCCTACCGAAAATGAGTTCAGGGCAATGTATGCCGGATGCACGTTCGAACTTGTCAAAGACGGAAAATATTCCGAATCGCATCAGAGATATCTCGGGCGCCCTACCGGGAAAGCCACTTTCAATGTCATCAAGGTCACAAGCAAGAAAAATCCTGAGAAATACATCTATTTCTCCACGGGAGGTTACATTGACGGTACCATGGAAGTCGAGAAAGATGCGGAAGGCAATATCACCGAGTCTGGAGACGGAAAGAAAAACGAGGGAATCAAGTTCCCGGCCACGGCCTACTATCTGAGCAGCAGTGCTTCGCCGACAATCCTCAGATGTGTGTCATATGCCTATTTTACTGCCTCGGACCAGATGATAAAGGTTGACGGAAGCCGTTATACGGGAATGCTTGTGCGCCCGGTTTACAGTCCAAATGAGAATTGAGATGAAAAACAGAATAATCTACATATTGTCTGCCCTGCTTGCTTTTGCAGGCTGCACTGCGGAATATGTCCCTGACAGTATGGACAGCGGGGAATGGACTCTTTGCGCGAAGGTCTCCGATATGCAGGGACTTCCTTCCACAAAGGTCTCGTACAGCGGGGTTTATGGAGAACATACCGAATTTGTGACAGGTGATTTCTTCGGGCTTTTCGTGCTCGGGGATGACAACTCTGTCAAAGTCTCCAATCTCAAGGTTTACTGCTCCGGCCTGGACAATGACGGCAACACCGTCTGGTCCATTTTCAAGAAGGGGAGCGGGGAAGGCGATACTTCCAACTACCCCATGTCGGAGATTCTCGGTCAGGGGACGGGATATTTTGCGTATTATCCTTATGATGAAAGTGCGGGCAGCATCAGTTCCGTGGAAGGAATCAGGTCTTTTGTGGAGAATTTCCACAATAATCTTCCTGCGGACCAGAGCCGCACCCCATTTACAAAGAATGATCTGCTGGTAGCAAGCAATGTGGAAGGATGCAGCTACGGTGAGGTGAGCCTCTCGGGAAAGACCGTAAGCCTGACTTTTGCCCATACCCTTGCATTGCTGCGTTTCACGATCCCGGACGGCGCTTTGAAATATGATTATATTTTTGACGGACAGGATTTTACGCCATATGTTATGGGTTCTGCGGAGGGGCTCAGCGAGTGCAGGTATCTTTTCAGGCCGGGATGCATACTGGATGTGACCGTCAAGTATGTCTTTGACGGAAAGCTCTACAGGTTCGGGACAGGCAATACCAAAAACATATGGCCTGTCACCACTGAAGCCGGACACTGCTATTATCCGGATGAGGATATCCAGAAGGTACCGTACAGCATTGCCGTGGATATGGGCACATCCGTGATGTGGTCAAGCTTCAATCTCGGGGCAGAGGAGTATCCCAATGCCACGCGGGACAACATAAGCTCCCTGCAGGGATATTGGATGATGTGGGGCGTTAACGTGGTGACTTCCTCCGTCGGCAAACCTGCATATACCAGCTACAACAATGCTTTCACGGCAGGCACGAAGCCGGTTGAGCTGCCTGCGGGCTATGATTACAGCGGCGATCCGGTATATGATGCGGCGAGCAATCTGTGGGGAGGAAAGTGGAGAACCCCGACAAGGGCGGAATGGGAGGAGCTCTATGCTGCCTGCACGTATGAATACCTCAGAGATTCCAACTCGGTCAGGTTTACAAGCAAGACAACCGGCAACTCCATAACTCTTCTCTATACCGGATACAACAATGGTCAGGATCCTGCCCAGACCTACCGCGGCTATTATTGGTCAAGCACGTCACATCCCACCAACATCGCCAAGGCCAACTCGACGATGTTCATCGAGTCCACCGGCAAACCTTCGATCAATACCAATGCGGACCGTTACACGGGTCTTCCGGTCCGCCCGGTATTTACAAAATAAAGAAACCGGCCCTTTTTTGGGGCCGGATTCTTTTCAGGTCATCCAGACCAGGCTGCTTTTCGTTCCTTGCTGTCATCCCGACCGCGCTGCTTTTCGTTCTTTGCTGTCATCCAGACCGGGCTGAACGCGTGTAGGGATCTCCCCGGAGCAACTCCTAAATGTCGTAATCGAGCCCTGTGTATCTGACGGTGTCGGTATTGGATCCGTTATTGTACTGCTTTATGGATGCTTCCGACTTGCTCAGCATGATTGTGGTGCCGTGGCGCTTGTCTGCGCGGTATTCTCCGAGCTCGATTGTTCCGTCAGCGTAGGTGTAGATGCCGAATCCGTTTCTGTTGTCCTCAAACCAGCAGCCCTTGTACCTGTCTCCTCTGCTGTAGGAATACTCGCCGAAGCCCTGCATATAGCCGTTGACGAAGTTGCCGACGTATTTGTCGCCCCCTGCCCAGCAGTATGAGCCGTAGCCGTTCATCTTTCCGTCCACAAAGGTGCCTTCCTTGATGTCGCCGTTGGCGTAAACGATGCGTCCCTTCCCGTTGTAGAGGCCGTTGCGGATTTCTCCCTCATAATAGGATCCGTCCTTGAAGTCGATTCTCCTGTATGTGGACGAAGAGCTGTCATCCCTGTTGAATATCCTGACAGCCTCTTCAAGTGTCATATTAGGATAGTCAAGCCATTCGCGGATCCGATTCCAAAGATCCTCCTCAATCTTGGTGATCTGTCCGTCTGCGCAGATGATGGCACCGACAAAGGCGCAGACTTCGCGCTTCTGCCCGTCAGGGAGATTGCTGACGATGGTCAGGGCATCATTCATGCTGAACTGTCTGTTGAGTTCGAGCATTGAGCGGAGCTCTTTTTCGTCTGAAACACCGAAATATCCCATTTCATTGACAATTACCCTGAATTCATCATCGGTGGAGTTATCGTCGATGTCGGCCACCTGCATCGCAATCTTGAGAATGGCCGCAAGCTGAAGATTTGTAAATTCCATAGTATAATGCTTTAAAATTGAGTCCATTGCAACTATAGAAATATTTTCTTATTTTTGCTATATGCGGATTGTTGCATTCATAGTGTCCCTGGTCCTGTCCCTGCTTTCAGGGGGCGGGGTGTCAGTGTCGTCCGGACCGCAGCATCAGGGATGCTGTTGCCTTTCCGTAGGCACATCCCGGGACTCGGCCAGTTGCGGCGCCCAGAACCGTGACATCTGTCTTGTCTCAGGGCAGGGCTATTCTTTTTCCGGGCAGGAGGAGGGCAGTTTCGTCCCGGTCCGCCTGACAGGCAGGTCCCGCAGCAGTTCTTCCCATACCAAATCCGCCTTCCGGATGGTCAAGTCCGGCAAACTCATCGACAACAACTCACATCCATATCTTACAATGCCTTTCAATACCCTCTCGGGGACTCAAACTGCCGAAAGGTATCTGTATGCAATCTGCCGTCTCAGGCTATAGGATTTTCCATCCCGGACTGTCGGGAATTCTCCATCTGCAAGTATCTGACCTGCATTTCTCACACTGCGTGCGGAACTGCTGACGCATCGTTCTGCAGCCGGACTTAAATCCTTTTATAGATGACGACACTCTTTCTGATTTTTATGGGCATCGTGGTGCTCCTTTGCATCTGGCTCAACAATATATCGTCCCGCATCGGCATACCCACCCTCCTTGCATTCATCGTGCTGGGTATGTTATTCGGCAACAACGGCCTTGTCCCCCTGCATTTCGACAATTACGACATTGCCAGGGAAATATGTACCGTTGCCCTCATATTCATCATGTTTTATGGCGGTTTCGGTACGAAATGGGATGCAGCCAGGCCGATTGTCCGCGAGGCCGTGGTCCTGGCGTCGCTCGGCGTTGCGCTCACTGCCGGACTGACGGGGCTTTTCTGCCACTATGCACTGAAGTGGGGTTGGGCGGAGAGCTTCCTGATGGGGTCTGTCATCAGCTCGACGGATGCCGCTTCCGTGTTTTCAATCCTGAGGTCAAAGAAACTCGGCCTCAGGAACAATACGGCCCCGCTCCTGGAGATGGAGAGCGGCAGCAACGACCCGTGCTCGTATATGCTCACAGCAATGATGCTCGGCATCATCAACGGGACTGCCTCCGGAGCAGGCATTGCATGGATGCTGTTTGCGCAGATTGCTTTCGGACTGGCCTGCGGTTTCGGGATTGCAAGGCTCGCCACGCTTGCCCTGGAACGCGTCCGCATCAAGGGTGACGGATATGATTCGCTGTTCATCCTTGCCACTGCAGTGCTGGCGTATGCCATACCGGACCTTATCGGGGGCAACGGCTACCTGAGCGTCTATATCGTGGGCATCATTCTGGGCAACAGTGAGTTTCCCGGCAAGAAGGCCCAGGTCAATTTCTTTGACGGGGTCACCGGGCTGATGCAGGTGCTCATTTTCTTCCTGCTCGGTCTCCTGGCAAAGCCTGCAATGCTCCACAAGGCAGTTCTCCCGGCAATGGCAATTTTCCTGTTTATGCTGCTTGTCGCACGTCCTGTTGCCGTAAGCTCCATCCTGCTTCCTTTCGGAAGGCATCCGCTCAGGCAGCAGGCGCTTATATCGTTTGTGGGTCTGCGCGGAGCGGCCTCCATCGTGTTCGCGATAATGGCGGTCAGCGGAAGCGCGATGCTCGAGCACGACCTTTTCAATATAGTGTTCTGCATTGTCCTCATATCCATATCCCTTCAGGGCTCGCTGATTCCGCAGGTGTCCCGAAGACTGAAGATGATTGACGTAAGGGACAATGTGATGAAGACTTTCAATGACTATTCCGAAGGGTCCGAGATGCAGTTCGGGAGCATAGACATTGCGAAGGGGAGCAATTGGGACGGAAAGAGGGTGCGTGAACTCGGGTTGCCGCGCAATGTGCTGATAGCCCTTGTGATAAGGGACGGGGAACGCATTACTGCCCACGGCGATACGGTAGTCCGCTCCGGTGACACGGCAGTCCTGGTCACAAAGACCTTCGACGACACGAGCACCTTCCTCCTGGAGAGAACGGTGAAAGACGGCGGAAAGCTCGACGGCCACGCCATCTGCGAGTTCAAGGGCGAGGGACTTGTGATTCTGATCCGCAGGGGAGAGAAGGAGATCATTCCTCACGGAGATACGGTGATGAGGGCCGGGGACAGGATTGTCATCCTGAAAAGCAAGTGAGTTGCGAATTAAAGTGTAAGTTATTTGAGGGTAAAAATTACATTTTGATACAACAATCGTTTTAGATACTTTTTGATGTGCTTTAGATTGAGTATAATCGAGGTTATTTTGAAAGTTTTCAAAAATATTTCAAAAACGTAACGGTTTACAACCTTTGTAACTTATTGAGAATCAATATTAAAACGATAAATGTGACAATTTTTGGCAAAAAAATATTTGAAAATGTTTGCAGAATAAAGAAAAAGCCGTATCTTTGCATCAGAGTTAAGGGATGAGGTTCTCTCTACCGAAAGCTTATTGGTTATTAGTTTTAGTGTTATTAATTATGTGGTTAGTTTGAGCTTCGCGCGTGACGCGCCAATGCTCAAGAAAGCAAAAAGAAGTCCAATCTGACGGACTTCTTTTTTGTGTTATGGGGCTGCGCGCCCGGTCAGTCCTGATTGTCAAGCCGGAATATCTCCGATACCTTTCTGAAGCCGCGCCTTTCGAAGAAACCGTGGGCGGAGTGGTTGTTCTTGCCGGACTCGAGATAGATGTCCGTGATGCCCTTCGACCTGAGCCAGCCGAGGCCTGCAGCCATAAGGGCGCTTCCGATGCCGCCTCCGCGCACATTCTCCTTGACAAGCACGTCGCACAGCATCCCGAACGGGTCTGCCCCGTCCTCCTCGATGTCGGCCACGCAGAATCCGACAATCTCTTCTCCCGATACTGCCTTGTACACTACGGCATCCTCGGATGAGATTTTTTCCGTGATGTATTTAATCCACATCCTTCTGCCGTCAGGGGCAGGAGCAGGGGAGCGCGAGCCGTCTTCGGCGGTCACCATTACGGCAGTGCCCATCTGCATCTCCCCGTGGGAAATGTATTCGCGGTGTGCGGTTATGTGATCCATGAAAATGTCGGCAAGGACCTCCCTGTCAGCATCGGTGGCGGTCGTTATGATGCAATCCATAGCTTTATTTTTTTGATGATCCTTTTTACCATATTGGAGCATACGAGCAGGATGCCGAAGGCGGAGATGGTTGCCACTATCCACAGGAGAATTACGGAGAAGCCCTTGCTCCCGAATCCGGATGCCTCCACGAACGGCATCTCGGCCGGCCCGAAGAACAGCTGGAAGGTGGATGCCACCGATACGAGGGCAAGGATGAAGTTGAGGAAGGTGTCCGATTTCATCGCCTTGTAGTCGCTGATATTGTGGAGGCTGTTGTCAACGAGTTCGGTGAGGCTGTTGAGCACCTCGGTGTCGGACTCGAGCTCAAGCCTGCGGGTGGTCCTGTCGAACATCACCTTGTGGGACATGAATCTCGAATACTTCACCACGTCGAGCTGGAGCTCCAGGCGCGACAGGCGTATGCTCAGGGATGCATTGTGGGCAATCAGGTCGCTGTATGAGTCCTTTTCCTTTCCCACATCGAGGGTGGCCCTGATGAGCTGGTCCTTGGCGTATCCGATGACGAATTTCTTTGCCAGCACCATCTCCAGGATGAGGAGGTATTCGGGCCAGGAGACATCGTATTTCTCCCTTTCCTGCAGGTGCTCCTCCCAGTCAACCGGCGAGCCTGCCCCGCGCCTTCCGTAGGTGCCGAACACGACGCACACATTGTGGTTGACGAGCACGAGGTCATCCGTGTCTATGGCAATGTTGCCGCCGCATACCTCGTCGTAGGCCTCGATGTCGCGGTACGGCCATTCCTCCGGGTACATTGTCATGAGTCCTATGAGCTCGGGCTTGTGGAAGTCCCTGATATGGTTGATTATGTCGGCCTCGGATAGCCTCGGTTCCCTGTCGTTTGCAAAAAGGTCTGTCACCGTGCCGTCCTCTCCGGTCACCGGGTGCATAAGGCTCTCCCAGATGTCCACCATTGCGTAGTGGAAATCAGAGAAGCTGTCGTCGGAATAGGATGCCATCATCCTGCCGGCAATCTTCCTGTCTTCGCGGCTGATGCCCTTCTTGCTGGCGGTGCAGTGCTTGGTTATGAATGACTTGTAGCGTGAGCAGACGTGCTCGAATGTCCTTCCTACGCCGTTGAGGGGCAGGTCGAGGGGTGATGTTGAAAGGTCGCCGGAAGAGTTGATCGGGAACTTTGTCGCATCGAAGTCGGTCACCTCCATATTGATGTCGGTCTCTGACTTGCCCTTGTTCTTGCTCCAGTGCTCGGCGCTCAGGTGAGTCGCAAGCAGGGCGATGATGTGGTCGGTGCAGACAGGCTCCGACATCTTGCAGAGGCTGTCGCTTCCGTTGAACACAAACCGGTAGGAAAGAGACACCGTGTTGCCGAAAAGTACGGACATCTTTACTTTGACGTGTCCTGAAAGCAACACCGGATAAGGGTCTGTAAGTGACATCCTGAAGTCAAATCCTCCAAGCTCGAATCTTTCGATGCTGCTGTTCTCACTGTCATCCTTGGGATACGGAATGTTGAAGATAAGGCTGTCGATGCCGTTTTCGACCGGCTTGACAAAAGAGCGTACCGCTCCCGAAGAGGGGAGCTTGAAATCCTTGAAATCGTCAAGTGCGAAAATCTGCAGGAGGACTACCGAAAATTCTTTGTAGCGGAGTCCGTGCCCGTCAACGGAGCAGCAGTAGTCGTAGGAGGCCATAATGTCAGAAATTCAATAGCATATTATAAACAAGGTGTACCGGCAGGCCCATTATGTTGAAGTAGGAGCCTTCAATCCTTGTGATGCCGATGTAACCTATCCATTCCTGTATCCCGTATGCGCCGGCTTTGTCAAAGGGGCGGCAGGTGTCGATGTAGTGGTCAATCTCCTCTTCTGTGAGGTCCCTGAACCATACCGTGGCGGTGTCGGAGGCCGTCTCCATATGGCCGGGTGAGCGGAGCGTGACCGCGGATACCACCTGGTGGCTTCGTCCCGAGAGAAGGTGGAGCATCTCCGACGCATCCTGCCTGTCGCGGGGTTTTCCGAGCACTTGGTCCCCGCAAAGCACCATCGTGTCGGAGGTTATGAGTATCTCGTCTTCCTTCAGGGGCCTGTGGAAGCCGAGGGATTTGCCTTCGGACATCAGCTTCGGGATGTCCATGTGGGGAGTATCCCGGGAATAGACCTCGGTGAAGGTATTGCCGGTATCGACCGTGAAGTCAATGCCGAGCCCCGCAAGAAGCTCCCTGCGCCGCGGTGACGCGCTGCCGAGGATTATGTGCCTGCCGTGAAGGTCCATCAGAACAGTTTTTTGTACTGGAGAGGGTCGAATGTCCATTTCCCCTGGGCCTTGAGCACCATCTCGATGGCATTGCGCACGCATCCGTGTCCTCCGGGGTAATCGGAAAAGATGTCGGAGGCTTTGATGACCTCTTCGCAGGCATCGCTCGGACATAGCCCGATGCCGGACATTTTCATTGCCCCGATGTCTGGAATGTCGTCTCCGACGAACATGATCTCGTCGGGGGAGTATCCGTGCCTTTTGCAGTAGTCCTCAAGCTGTTCTGTCTTGTTGCGGGCACCGAGATAGATGTCCTCGGCCGCCACTCCGCTCGTGAGGAACCTCTCCTTGATGGAAAGGCTTCTTCCTCCGGTGATTATGGCCACTCCGAAGCCGTGCATCACAGCCATCCTCACTCCGAAGCCGTCCTTGGAGTCGAAGGTGCGGTAGAGCTCTCCTTTAAGGTCGCAGAGGACTCCGCCGCCAGTGAACACCCCATCGACGTCAAAGGCGAATGCCTTGATATTCTTGAGCTTGGTCATTATCGCTATGATTTTTCACCTTTGCCGAGACCGAGGTCGCCGAAGTTGATGGTGCTTCCTTTCGGAGGGCGCGCGGTGATGTCGATCGGGCCGAAGTGTCCCTCATATTTGATGATATTGTCCTGAAGGGCGTTGAAGAGCCTCTTGGCGTTCTCCGGAGTCATGACGATGCGGTTGGAGATGTCCGGCTTGGGAAGGCCCGGGAGCATGGTGGCGAAGTCGATGATGAATTCGCTGTGGGAGTGGGTGATGATGGCAAGGTTGGAATATGTGCCTTTTGCAATTTCAGGCCTTATCTCTAAAGAGACCTGCTGCGGATTCGGTTTGTCGTTGTTTGGCATAAGAATCTGTTTTGAAATGAACGCCCGCATATGGGCTTGCAACAACAAAGATAGCGAATTTTTTTGCTTCTGCTTCCCTGAATTGCTATATTTGCATGATTGGGCCGTATTCGGCCTGTGTTATTGTAGAATTATTTGCAGATTTATGGAACTTCCGGCAAAATACAACCCCTCCACCGTTGAGGATAAATGGTATGCCTATTGGCTTGAAAACAAGTTCTTTCACTCCGAACCGGATGAAAGGGAACCTTATACTATCGTGATTCCGCCGCCAAATGTGACGGGCATTCTCCACATGGGCCACGTGCTCAACAATACGCTCAATGACGTGCTCATCCGCAAGGCCCGCATGGACGGCAAGAACGCCTGCTGGGTACCTGGGACCGACCACGCTTCCATTGCGACCGAAAACAAGGTGGTGAACAAGCTCAAAGGTATGGGTATCAACAAGGAAGACCTTACCCGCGAGGAGTTTCTCAAGTATGCCTGGGAGTGGAAGGAGGAGCACGGCGGCATCATACTCAAGCAGCTGCGCAAGCTCGGCGCCTCCTGCGACTGGGACAGGACGAAGTTCACGATGGACCCGGACCTCACCGAGGCTGTCATCAACACCTTTGTGTATTTCTACCGCAAGGGACTGATTTATAAGGGAGTCCGCATGGTCAACTGGGATCCTGCGGGTCTTACTGCAGTCAGCGACGAGGAGGTGGTCCACAAGGATACCAAGAGCCATTTCTATCACCTGAGATACTATATTTCCGACGGAAACGGCAATCCGACCGACAAATATCTTGTCATCGCTACCACCCGTCCGGAGACCATCATGGCCGATGCGGCAATCTGCGTCAATCCTGCTGACGAACGCCATCACTGGCTCCGCGGCAAGAAGGTACTTATCCCGCTCATCAACAGGGAGATACCTGTCGTCGAGGATGACTATGTGGAGATGGATTTCGGTACGGGATGCCTCAAGGTCACCCCGGCACACGATGTCCATGACTATGAGATCGGACTGAGGCACAATCTTCCGGTAATCGACATCATCGACGAGCACGGACGCCTCAACGAAAAGGCTCAGATTCTTGTGGGCGAGGACCGTTTCGAAGCAAGGAAAAAAATCGTGCAGATGCTCAGGGAGGCCGGCAATCTCGAGAAGGTCGAGGAATATACCTCTCCTGTGGGCTATTCGGAGCGTACCAACGCCGTCATCGAGCCGAGGCTTTCTGCCCAGTGGTTCCTCAAGATGGATGCCCTTGCAGCAGAGGCACTTGACGCGGTAGAAAGCGGCAGGGTGAAGCTCATTCCGGAGAAATATATGGCCACATACCGCCACTGGATGGAGAATGCCCGCGACTGGTGCATCAGCCGCCAGCTCTGGTGGGGCCAGCGCATACCTGCATACTATCTTCCGGACGGACGCTATGTTGTGGAGCCGACTGCCGAAAAGGCACTCGAGGCTGCAAGGAAGCTCGACCCGTCAGTCACCGCTGCTGACCTCAGGCAGGACGAGGATGTGCTCGACACCTGGTTCAGCTCCTGGCTCTGGCCGATTTCCGTATTCGACACCAACCGTCCGGGACATCCGGAATCCGCTCCTAACAAAGACCTTGCATATTATTATCCGACAAGCGACCTTGTGACCGGACCGGACATCATTTTCTTCTGGGTGGCAAGGATGATTATGGCAGGAGGTGAGTTTATGGACGAGGTTCCTTTCAGGAATGTCTATTTCACCGGTATCGTCCGCGACAAGCTTGGCCGCAAGATGAGCAAGCAGCTCGGCAACTCTCCGGACCCGCTTGTGCTCATTGAAAAGTACGGGGCTGATGCAGTCCGTATCGGAATGCTGCTTTGCGCATCGGCGGGCAATGACATCTTCTATGACGAGTCGCAGGTCGAGCAGGGACGCAATTTCTGCAACAAGATCTGGAATTCGTTCCGTCTCGTGAGCGGATGGAAGGTTGATGAACAGCTTCAGCAGACCGAGGTTGACAAGGTGGCTGTCAAGTGGTTTGACAACAAGCTCAGCAAGACAATCGAGACTGTCGAGGACCATTACAGGAAGTTCCGCATCTCGGATGCACTTATGGCTATATACAAGCTTTTCTGGGATGACTACTGCTCGTGGTACCTTGAGCTTGTGAAGCCGGCGTACGGCGGGGCTGTAAGCGCCCAGACCTATATGGCCACGCTCGAGTTCTTCGGGAAGCTTCTGAAGATGATCCATCCTGTGATGCCTTTCATCACCGAGGAGCTCTGGCAGGCCATGGCCGAAAGGAAGGAAGGCGAGACCATCATGTATCAGAGGACCCCGGTTGCAGGGCAGTATGACGAGGGCGTGATTGCCGGATTCGAGGCCGCAATGGAGGCAGTCAACGGCGTACGCGGTATCCGTCAGCAGAAGAACCTCTCTCCACGCGAGGCCCTGTCCCTCAAAATCAAGGGCGAATTCCCGTCAGAGTTCCTTCCGGTTGTGGAGAAACTCGCCGCTGTATCTTCGGTTGAGCATACAGCAGATTTCGGAGGCGTAGCCGGAGCATCGTTTATGGTGGGCACCACCGAGATGTTCATCCCTCTTGCCGGTGTGGTCAATGCCGGTGAGGAGATTGCAAAGCTCGAGGCCGAGCTCAAGTATCAGGAGGAGTTCCTCGCATCCGTAAGGAAGAAGCTTTCCAATGAGAATTTCGTTGCTCACGCACCGGAAAAAGTCGTGGCCATCGAGCGCAAGAAGGAGGCTGATTCCCTCTCGAAGATAGAGAGTTACAAGTCACAGATCGCTGCATTGAAGAATTCGTAGCCTATGTACACTTTCGAAGTTTCTTTTCCGGTCAGGTATTATGAGACCGACCAGATGGGAGTGGTCCACCATTCCAATTACATCAGGTATTTCGAGTGTGCGAGAAATTCGATGATGGATTCGTGGGACTATCCCATCCAGCAGTGCGAGGCCGACGGGGTGACCATCCCGATTGTGGAGGTCCAGTGCAAATACCGTTTTCCCGCAAGGATGGGGGATACCCTGACCGTGAAGGCTTCGATCGGGAAGGTCCCGGCAGCAAAGCTTGTGATAATCCAGAGCGTGTGCAATCAGCACGGGCAGGTATGTGCCGAAGGGCAGGTGGTGCTCGGCTTCCTCAACAAGGCTACCGGCCGGCCTGTGCGTTGCCCGGAAAAACTGCTTTCCATCATCGGAAGGCTCATTGAAGACAGCGAACAACAATAAATCATTATCATTATGCTTGTATATCCGCTTGGCGTGATCGGACCGTGGGAGATAGTCATAATCTTCCTCATTGTGCTGCTCCTGTTCGGAGGCAAGAAGATTCCGGAGCTTATGCGTGGACTCGGCAAGGGTGCCAAGAGTTTCAAGGAGGGTGTTGAAGAAGCCACTGCAGAGCTGAAGGAGGCCAAAAAGAGTCTTGATTCAGAAGAAGAAGAAAAGAAAGACCGTCAGTGATGGCTTCCTCAGATGCCGAAATGTCTTTCTGGGACCATCTGGACGTTCTTCGGGGTACTTTGGCCAGGTCTCTTGCCGCAATACTTGCGGCAACGGCCGTTGTCTTTGCCTTCAAGCAGTTTGTATTTGACAGGATCCTCCTGGCACCGTCCGGGAGCGATTTCTTTCTCTACAGGTGGCTCGGGATCGACTTTTCAATGGACCTTATCAATACCGACATCTCCGCCCAGTTTTTCATCCATCTGAGGACATCATTTGCGCTTGGCGCCATAATCGTCTTTCCTTACGTGTGTTTCGAGGTGTGGAAATTCATCGCGCCCGGACTGTACGAAAAGGAGAAGGCTGCTGTCAGGAAGGCATTCGGATTTGCAGGGCTGCTTTTCTATGTGGGGCTGGCTGTCGGGTATTGCCTCGTGCTTCCCGTTACCCTCAACTTTTTCCAGGGCTATTCGGTCAGCGACAGTGTCGTCAACACAATCACGCTCAGCTCGTATATCTCGATGCTGACTTCGATGGTCCTGCTGCTCGGGATTGTGTTTGAGTTTCCGGCCGTCATCGCCGTGCTGTCCAATATGGGACTCGTCAGCAGGAGAACCCTGAAAGGCCTGAGAAAATATGCCGTTGTCATAATCCTCGTGCTTGCGGCAATCATCACACCTGCCGACCCGTTCTCGATGCTGGTGGCCGCACTGCCTCTTTACGGACTATATGAGCTGAGTATAATTACTTGCAGGTCATAATATAATATTAGCTTGCTTTTACTATGATTTCAATCAACAACCTGACCGTTTCCTTCGGAGGATACAACCTCCTGGACGACGTCAGTTTCCATATAAGCGAAACCGACAAGATAGGACTTGTCGGGAAGAACGGTGCGGGCAAATCCACCATAATGAAGCTTATCTGCGGGATGCAGTCCCCGACATCGGGCCATATCGACAAGCCTTCGCATCTGACAATCGGCTATCTGCCTCAGATAATGGAACACCGCAGGGGTGTGACTGTGATGGAGGAGACGATGACCGCCTTCAAGGCCATACAGGACCTGGAGGATGAGCTTGCCTCAATCAGTAGGGAATTGTCGGAAAGGACTGATTATGAGTCAGATGAGTATATGTCCCTTGCGGAAAGGGTGGGAGAGCTGAGCGACCGGCTTGCCATGGAGCACTCCGAGCCGCCGATGGTGCAGGCGGAGAAGACCCTGCTCGGGCTCGGCTTCCGCGATTCGGATTTCGGGCGCAACACCGAGACTTTCAGCCAGGGATGGAATATGAGGATCGAGCTTGCCAAGATCCTTCTTGCAAGGCCCGACGTCCTGCTGCTCGACGAGCCCACCAACCATCTTGACATCGAGTCAATCGAGTGGCTTGAGTCGTATCTGAAGGCCTACAGGGGCTCCCTGATGCTGGTTTCGCACGACCGCAGGTTTCTCGACAACGTGACCAACAGGACCGTGGAGATACTTCTCGGCAAGGTGCACGACTACAAGGTGCCGTACAGCAAGTATGTGGAGCTGAGGGCCGAGAGGATGCAGCAGCAGATGGCTGCTTATGAAAACCAGCAGAGGATGATTGAAAAGACCGAGGATTTCATCGCACGCTTCCGCTACAAGCCTACCAAGTCCAACCAGGTGCAGTCCAGGATCAAGGCGCTTGAGAAGATAGACAGGATTGAGGTGGACGAGACCGACAATGCAACCCTTACGGTCAAATTCCCTCCTGCACCGCGTTCCGGCGATGTGGTCTATAAGGCTGCCGGAATGTCGGCGGGCTATCCCGGAAAAGTGGTGTTCAGCGGTGCCGACATCGAGATCCGCCGCGGTGAGAAGGTGGCGCTCGTGGGAAGGAACGGAGAGGGAAAGACTACCCTTATGAGGGTGATTATGGGACAGTTGGACCCGCTTGACGGCACTTCTGCAGTGGGGCACAATGTCCAGATCGGGTATTTTGCCCAGAACCAGGAAGATGTGCTTGACAAAAAACAGACGGTGTTCTCCACTTTGGACAATGCTGCCACTGGGGAGGTGCGCACGAAACTCAGGGACATCCTGGCGCAGTTCCTTTTCAGGGGTGAGGATATCGACAAGAAGGTGGAGGTGCTGAGCGGAGGGGAGCGGGCCCGTCTGGGCATGGCCAAGCTTATGCTCGAGCCCCACAACCTGCTTGCCCTCGACGAGCCGACCAACCATATGGACATAAAGTCGAAAGATATTCTCAAACAGGCCCTGAAGGCATTTGACGGCACTATGGTTGTGGTTTCCCACGACAGGGATTTCCTCACTGGACTTGTGGACAAGATCTATGAGTTCAGGGACGGCCGTGTGTATGAGCATCTTGGAGGTATCCAGGATTTCCTCGACAGGCGCAGGATCGAGAATCTCCAGGAGCTCGAGCGAAGGTTTGTCCCGGCGGAGAAGCCTGCTGATAATGGTACTGTGGCCAGGGAGAGCGAGGCAAAGAAGGATTTCAATGCCCGGAAAGCCGTCTCGAAGGAGGAAAGGAAAATCCGTCAGAGGATTGATTTCCTCGAAAAGGAAATCGGACGTCTGGAGGAGTCGATGAAGGGTATCGAGCAGATCCTTTCCAATCCTTCGGACAAGGACGATGTGATGGAGCTCACCCGTACCTACCTTGAACACAAAAGGGACCTTGAAGCCAGGACTGACGAATGGGCCTCGCTGATGGAAACATTGGAAAAATAATACACTTAAGAAATGATTTACAAATATTTGACAGCAGTTGCCTGTACATTTGCTTTAAGCATTGCTCTTGCCTTTGCTCAGAATTCATCCTCTCCTTCAGACTCCTCGCTGACGGTAAAGTCGATTGACCTCGAGGGCATTTCCGGCATCCAGGCGGGAGATGTTTTCCGTATTGCCTACGAACAGTCCGATGACTGTTCGGTCGAATGGGAGGTCAATTCAGACCTTCAGGACTATGTGGAGATCTATGCAAAAGGGGGAATCCTCTATTTCGAGTTCAACCGCAAGGGACTTCCGTATGAGCTCCAGAAGAAATACCGCCAGAAGGACAACAAGCTGGTTCTCAATGCTATTGTCAGTGTCCCGTCGCTGAGGAGCATTTCGGTAACGGACAATGTGGTACTGACTTCATACGAAGGTTCTTCCGTCCGCGCCGACAGTCTTACTGTCACCGTGTCCGGCAATGCTGACTACCGCGACCTTGCCGTCAATGCTTCTTATGTGACCGTTGATGCCTCCAACAAGGCGGATGTGTCCATCCCGGTCTCTGCAGACGAAGTCGTCCTGATTTCTTCCAATACTGCAAATCTTTCAGCATCAGTCAATTGTAAAGCACTCACCGTTACTGGCAGGAATTCCTCTATGCTCAAGGCGGCCGGCAAGGCAGAAAAGACGACTGTGAACGGCCAGGGACGCGAGATAGACCTTCTTTCACTGACCGTTCCGGAGATGGAGGTGATTCTTTCCAACGGCTGCCGTGCCTATGTCAATGCAGGCACGCTGCTGTCGCTCGACCTCAAGGGCGGAAGCCTCGCCTCATTCAGTGGAGACCCGGCAATCGAAATTGTCAGCATCCAGAACTCTTCCGTCCAGCCTTGTACCGGAGAAAAGAAAAAGTAGCCCGATGATTGTACTTGATTCACATTGCGATACGCCTTCGCAGATTATGCGTCTGCGCGACCTGTCCGTGGACAATGCCTTCGGTCAGGTCGATTTCCCCAAACTGAGGCGCGGGGGAGTCGATGCATCGTTTTTTGCCCTGTTCACTCCCGCCTCCATGGCTCCGGATGCTGCCACGAGATATGCCCTCGAGATGATTGCGGGGGTTCATGATGCAGTGGAGGCCTGCCCGGAGACCGTTGCCATGGCATATTCTCCGGAAGATATTGAAAGCAACAAGGCCAAGGGCTTGATTTCCATTCTCCTGGGTATGGAAAACGGTTCGCCGGTCCAGAAGTCGCTTTCCCTCCTTAGGGAGTTCTACAGGCTCGGCGTGCGTTATATGACTCTCACCCACAACGGTGACAATGAAATAGCCGATGCCGCCTCTCACGGTACCAGATGGCACGGCCTGAGCCCGTTCGGCAGGGAAGTCGTGGCGGAAATGAACCGCCTGGGAATGATCATAGATGTCGCGCACGTTTCCGATGAGACATTCTATGACTGCCTGAAGTATTCCACAAAGCCGATCGTGTCCACACACTCATGCTGCAGGGCACTTGCCGGCCACAGGCGCAACATGACTGACGATATGATAAGGAAGATGGCCGACAAGGGGGGAGTCATCCAGATCAATTTCTACCCCGCGTTCCTGAGCGGAGAGTTCGACAGGGCTTATGACAGGGCCTGTGCGGAGAACCCGTGGTGGGACGAGGCGGACAATGCTTTCCGTGCCGACCCGGCGGATCCTGCAAAAAGGGATGCCTGGCAGAAGGCATATGCCGAAATGGCCGCGCTTCCGAAGCCGGGGGTGAAGGAAATCGTCGATCACATCGACCACGCCGTCAAGGTGGGCGGCATTGACCATGTCGGGATCGGAACAGACTTCGACGGCATCGGGGTGGCGCCTGCAGGACTCGAAAATGTGGGCTGTCTCGGTATCGTTTTCGATGAGATGCAGCGCCGCGGTTACACTTCTTCACAGATTGAGAAAGTGGCCGGCCTCAACTTCCTCAGGGTGTTCAGAGAGATGTAAAAAAAGAGTACTTTTACTGTCAAAAAGGCGTATAACAAAAATGTTATACGCCTTAACTATTTTGTTATATTTCCTTATTTTCAATAATTTAATTCGGCTTTTGCCTTTTGGAGCAAAAAGAACAGGGCTGAGGCGGCAAAACGCTCGATATTGCGCTTGCGGTCGTTGTGATACTGGA
>CAMBMK010000026.1 GCA_945868745.1 uncultured Bacteroidales bacterium | reverse complement strand
TGAAGAAGCTTCCGGGAGCGGAGCACGGGGAGACTTTCGGCTACAAGACCGTCAACACCGAGCTTCTCGGCTGGATAATCTCCAGGGCTACAGGCAAGAGCATCGCCCAGCTTGTATCTGAAAGAATCTGGAAGCCGCTCGGAGCCCACTGGAACGGCTACTATCAGGTGGACCCTGCCGGCATCACGTTCGCCGGAGGCGGTTTCAGCCTCAACCTCAGGGATATGGCGATGTTCGGGGAGATGATCCGTTGCGGCGGAAGGCTCGGAGGACGCCAGGTGATTCCTGCTGCGGCAGTGGAGGATATCCGCGCCGGCGGCAGCACACCTGAGAGCATCGAAGCATTTGCACGCGGGACCTATACCCGTCTCAAGGGATGGAGCTACCGCGACATGTGGTGGATCACCAACAATGCCCACGGGGCATTTATGGCAAGGGGCGTATATGGGCAGGCAATCTACATCGACCCGGCCGCAGAGATGGTCATAGCGCGCTTCGCATCCAACTTCAAGGCCTCCAACACCCACATCGACCCGATTTCCCTTCCGGCATACGAAGCCATCGCCGGATACCTGATGGGCAAACAGTAGCTACCAGGCCATCGATTCGATGCTGCGCGCTGGGACAGCCGTCGAAATGATGAGGAGAGGCCGACCTTTTTTGGTCAGCCTCTCTCTTTTTATCCGGGGTCAGCACTTTGAGCCCATATTCATTTTAGTGAACGTTGATAGACCTGCTCATACACAGCAATTTCCCGCTTGGAAATTCCAAGTCGACCGGCAAGTGACCTCCACTTTTCCACACCTGACTTTACTTCATCGATTATCGCCTCTGCTTCCTTCCTGCCGATCATATATTCGCCGGAAGAATCAAGCAGGATATTCAAGTCTGCACGGTTTGTGGTGGAGTTGACAAGTAAAGCCTGGTATTCATTCAGAGTCGGATTCATATCATAAGCAGGCGAGAGCGTCCAGCCTTTCGGAGTAAGCAGGAAACCGTGATTGCGGAAATGGTCATCACTGTTGCCGATGGCGATATTGAACGCCACCCGACGATAGAGCTGACGCAAATTGGCTTCCACATCACAACAGTTCTGCAGGATGAAATCCACGATGTCCAGATAGCCGTTGCCGGTCTTGGCATCGCAGCCGTCAGTCAACCCCAGCAGCGTCATTGCAGATGCAAAGTGCTTTCTCCGTCCGTCAGCAGTCCTGTCGAAACGTTTTGAAAGCAAGACATGGTATTTTCCACCCGCTTCCATAACACTTGTCCCGGCGGCAATCACGCCGGCTTCCTTTGCCAACAGATGACTATGATGTTCCCATAGAGCGACATCATAATCATCATTTCTTGAAGGGAACTTGGCCACACACAGCCCTCCCTCATCATTCATAACTCCAGCCTTCGGACGGGCACCGCCAAGAGAAGTACCAGGATGAACGAGCTGCTGCAACCATTTCTTTTCAGGCAAGCGGTTCAATTCCTCGCTCTTCTCAATTTCCATACTGGCGGCAACCAGTGTACGCATATCGGTCAACGGAGGAATGCGGAGAGACTCTTCACAATTGATAAACCCGCCATCCTGCGATACCTTGAAACGGAAACCGCCCATACGGGAGAAATCATCTATACCGATAAGGTAGTCAAAAGAGGACAGTTTACGCACAGGCCGTTGTTCCTCTATGGCAAGAATCTGTTCGCGCCTGTTGAGCAGCAGCCTTCCCCAACGGTCAGGCAAGGCGTCGCTGAAACAGCTGAAAATATCCCTGTCCGGCTGTGTATATTGCCACCCGGGATAATTATTGATGTCCGCACTCAAAAAGAGACTGCCATACTGACGAAGCCAGCCGTTATCATACTTGAAGGAATAGGAATCGGAGCCACGAAGTGATTCATATCCCAATTCGCCGACAAGCATGGGCTTGTCAAGCCAGTCAAAATCCGCATATATGAATAATGTGCGCATAGCCTATCCCTTTTTGGATGCACGTTCACGATGTTTCAGCGCCAGGTCCTGCAATGCTCTCCCCATCTCGTCTTTATGTGCCAGCAGCAGGATGTCATCATCGAGCTGAAGGGCGTATAGCACGCGCAGGTATATACCGATGGCTACAGTCGGAGCACCTTTCTCAATGCGGGAAACCGTAAGTGGAGAGCAGGTCGCACGTTCGGCAACCTGTGCTACACTAAGATTACGGCGCAAACGGGCCAATTTGATCTGCTCGCCAACAGTCTGCATCTTCTGCTCCAGTTTCCTGGGGAGTCTGGTAGCCATCGTTGTTTTGCTCATAAAACTATTCAATATTTATTTACAGATGCAAATATAATATTATTTATTAATTTTATGATAGGTTAAAGCTGGTCCAACTCTACTTTGCATGACTGCGTTACGGGCAAGCAGTAGTCCCTACCAGGCCATCGATTCGATGCTGCGCGCTGGAACAGCCGTCGAAATGATGTTGGTACCGTCCCTGAAGATGATCTGTACTGGGACATCGATTAGCCCGCAAGAAGGCGCAACGCCGGTGCGGAAGATCCAAAAAAAGAAGCAGCGGCCGCTACTTCTTTTTTTTGTCTTTATCTTCATCTTCGGTGAGGAAGAACCTGTGCTGGAATATTATCAGATAGACGGCGCCCACCGAGACACAGCTGTCTGCGAAATTGAACACCGGCTCGAAGAAAACGTCACCTCCCACAAGAGGCATCCAGTCCGGCCAGGTCCAGAGCGGGAAATAGAACATATCCACGACCTTTCCGAAAAACACCGGGGCGTAACTTCCTCCGAATGTTGCGGCTTCCAACGGGGTGGAAGCAGAGAATATCACTCCGTAGAGGAGCGAGTCAATGATGTTGCCGAGAGCCCCCGCCGTGATCAGGACAAGGCCCACAAGCACCCCCGTGGGCACTTTTTCGTGGTCCGGATCGGCCTGGGTGCCGCGCTTGAGAAGGCCGGAAATCCACCAACACAGGACGCCGAAAAGCCCGACCCTGAACACTGACAGGCAGAGTTTCCCTACAGTCCCGCCGAACTTCATGCCGAAGGCCATCCCCTCGTTTTCGATGAAGAGTATCTGGAACCAGTCCCCAAGCACATTGAAATGCTCGCCAATGGTCATATTTGTCTTGACCAGGATTTTGATCACCTGGTCAATGACAACAAGCAGAGCGCCCAATATGAGGAGCTTATGCCCTTTTGAAAGTTTCATCCCTACTTCTTTCCCTCTTTGGCCAACATCTCCTTAGCTTCCACGGTAAGGGTAGCATGAGGAACGAGACGGAGCCTTTCCTTAGGGATAAGCTTTCCTGTCAAACGGCAGATGCCGTAAGATTTGTTCTCAATCCTGACAAGGGCGGCCTCAAGGCTCTGGATAAACTTGTACTGACGCTGCGCAAGACGGCTTGCCTCCTCCTTTGTACGCTGGCTGGAACTGTCGTCCTCCACAGTCTTGAAAGAAGGCGTGGTATCCTCTATATCATTGGAACCGTTGTGCATAACCACCTCACGGAGAGCATTGTACTCCTTTCTGGCAGCCTCGAGCTTTTCGTTGATTATAGCACGGAACTCCTCGAGTTCCTCATCGCTGTAGCGGTTCTTGACCGGAGCGGCATTAAGGTCTTTCTCTTCCATAGCTAAATTCTGCTGACTTTAATCTTTATTGAAGACTCATTCCATTCCACCTCTGCAGCATCTGCCGGGGCTTCATTGAGATCCGATACCGAATCGATCTCGGAAAGAGTCTGCGATGTAATGTATTCGTAGTAATCGTCCACTGCGGCGGCGATGTCGAAGAAATCGCTTCCTGCGGCAAATACCTCCACATTGACCCTGTCCACCACCTCGAATCCGCTGTCCTTGCGCAGGTTCTGGATACGGTTGATCAGCTCGCGGGCCACACCTTCCTTGCGCAGGTCGTCGCTGATTTCGATGTCAAGGGCCACGGTAAGAGGTCCTTCTGAAGCCACGATCCAGCCCGGCATATCCTCGGACGAAATCTCATAGTCACCCGGACGGAGCACCACATCTCCCGAAGGAAGCGCAAACGTGTAATCCTGTCCCGCAGCCTCGGCGTTGCGGATTTCAGCGATGGTCTTCTGGTCAAAGGCAGCAAATGCGGCTGCGATTTCCTTCATCCTCTTGCCGTAGATCTTGCCGAGCACCTTGAAATCAGGCTTGATCTTCATCGTGATGATGCCGGCGGTGTCTGAGATGAATTCCATCTCCTTGACATTGACTTCGCCGAGCACGAGGTTCTTGACCTTCTCAAGCTGTACGCGCACCTTCTCGGACACAACCGGGATCATTACCTTTGAAAGCGGCTGGCGCACCTTGATGTTGACCTTGCGGCGGAGCGCAAGCACCATTGAGGAAGCCTTCTGGGCAAGCTCCATCCTCTCCTCGAGGTCGGTGTCGATGACTGCAGGGTCAGACTCCGGCATAAGCACATAGTGGACTGACTCCTCTCCGTCCGGGACAAGGTCACGGTAGAGCCTGTCCATATAGAACGGGGCAATCGGGGCCGAAAGCACAGCAATGTCCCTGAGTACCTCATAGAGGGTGTGGTAAGCGCTGAGCTTGTCGCTGTCCATCTCGCCGCTCCAGAATCTCTTCCTGCCGAGGCGCACGTACCAGTTGCTCAGGTTGTCGCAGACAAACTTCTGGATGAGCCTGCCGGCGAGGGTGATGTCATAGTCTTCGTAAGCCGCACGCACCTCCTTGATGAGGGTGTTGAGAAGGGAAATGATCCACCTGTCAAGCTCCGGACGCTCCGCATAAGGAACGGCTGCGCTTGCCGGGTCAAATCCGTCAACATTGGCATAAAGGGCGAAGAATGAATATGTGTTGTAGAGTGTTCCGAAGAATTTGCGGCGCACCTCGTCCACCCCGGCCTCATCGAAGCGGAGGTTGTCCCAAGGCTGGGCGTTGGTGAGCATGTACCAGCGGAGGGCATCAGGGCCGAACTTGTCGAGCTCCATAAACGGATCGACTGCATTGCCGAGCCTCTTGCTCATCTTGTCACCGTTCTTGTCAAGCACGAGACCGTTGGAAATCACCCTCTTGAATGCAGGGGTACCGCTGACCATGGTATGGATGGCGTGGAGAGTATAGAACCATCCGCGGGTCTGGTCAACTCCCTCGGCGATGAAATCAGCCGTGCATCCGAACTTGTCGGACTGGAGGTTGCGCAGGCCTTCCTGTGCGTAAGGCATCGCACCGGAATCGAACCATACGTCGATAAGGTCTGTCTCGCGGACCATCTTCTTTCCGGAAGGCGACACGAGGAATATCTCATCGACGTGAGGCCTGTGAAGGTCTATCCTGTTGTAGTTCTCCAAAGACATGTCCGACGGGTCGAAGCCCCTGTCACGAAGAGGGTTGGATGCCATGAACCCGGCCTCCACGGCCTTGTCGGCCTCAGCATAGAGCTCGGCTGCGCTGCCGATGCATTTCTCCTCCTTGCCGTCTTCGGTGCGCCAGATAGGGAGCGGAGTACCCCAGAAGCGGCTTCTTGAGAGGTTCCAGTCCTGGATATTCTCAAGCCACTGTCCGAAACGGCCTGTTCCGGTGGATTCCGGCTTCCAGGTGATGCTCCTGTTGAGCTCTACCATTTTGTCCTTTACGGCGGTGGTCCTGATGAACCAGGCATCGAGAGGATAATAGAGCACCGGCTTGTCGGTACGCCAGCTGTGAGGATAGCTGTGGACGTGTTTCTGGATCCTGAATGCGCGTCCGTCAGCCTTCATCATCACGCACATGTCGATGTCGAGAGTAGGCGCATCTGCCGGGAGCGAGTCGTCGAATGCGTTCTTGACATAGCGTCCGGCATATTCGGCATATGAAGGGTCAACATAGTCCCTGACATAGTCCTGATCGAGGTCCTCGAGGCGGTAGAAGCGTCCCTGGCGGTCCACCTGGGCCTGCCTTGTGCCCGCACGGTCAATGACCATGAGCGGCGGGATGCCGAAGTTGGCGGCGACTTTCTTGTCGTCCGCACCGAAGGTCGGAGCGATGTGGACGATGCCGGTACCTTCTTCCGTAGATACATAATCTCCTGAAATCACGCGGAATGCGTCGCCCTCGAGCGGACGGAACCACGGGATGAGCTGATGGTAGCGCACCCCGACGAGTTCGCTTCCCCTGAAAGTGCCGTCAAGCACCGCATAAGGCACGAGCTTGTCGCCCGGCTTGTAGGAATCCAGGGCTAGGCCCTCGGCCTTAGGATTGAACCAGGTGCCCACAAGAGCCTTTGCCACGATATAGATGGCCTCGGCTCCGGTATATGGATTGAATGATTTTACCCTTACATATTCGATGTCCGGACCGACGCAGAGGGCGGTGTTGGACGGGAGTGTCCACGGGGTTGTGGTCCACGCGATGAAGTACACCGGAAGAGTCGCGGTATCGTAGAGCATCTGCGACTTTTCGTCCTTTATCACCTCGAACTGGCAGGTGACGGTGGTGTCGGTGACATCCTTGTAGCATCCCGGCTGGTTGAGCTCGTGGGAGCTGAGGCCCGTTCCGTCAGACGGGGAGAATGGCTGGATGGAATATCCCTTGTAGAGGAATCCCTTGTCGTAGAGCTTGCGCAGAAGGTACCAGAGAGTCTCGATATAGCGGTTGTCATAGGTGATGTACGGGTCGTTCATGTCCACCCAGTAGCCTATCCGCTCGGTCATGTCCGTCCATTCGCGGGTGTATTTCATCACCTCGCTGCGGCAGGTGTCGTTGTATTCGGCCACGGAAATCTTCTTGCCGATGTCCTCCTTATGGATGCCGAGCTTCTTCTCCACACCGATTTCCACCGGGAGTCCGTGGGTATCCCAGCCTGCGCGGCGGGCGACCTTGTAGCCTGTCTGGGTCTTGTAGCGGCAGATTGCGTCCTTGATGGAGCGGGCCATCACATGATGGATGCCCGGCTTTCCGTTGGCTGAAGGCGGGCCTTCGAAAAATATGAATTCCGGAGCGCCTTCACGCAGTTCGAGGGATTTCTCGAATGCACGGTTCTTCCTCCATCCTTCCAGGACTTCTGCTGCGGTCCCGACCAGGTCCAGACCTTTGTATTCCTTGAATGCCATATATGCGAAACTGAATTTTTTTGTCTATTTTTGCACCGCGGGATTTTCCGCAGTCAACAGATTGCAAATATAACTATTTTTCCTGATTCTTTGCCGTATTTGGCCATATCATTCACAGTCTTGCGGCAAGCGGGAACAAAGAAGACCGAGAAATAATGTCAGCAGTTGATATTGTCCTGATACTGTGCTTCTTGCCGGCTCTTGTCCAAGGCATCACTAAGGGATTCGTGGCACAGGTGGCCGCCATCGTGTCCATCATACTCGGAGTATGGCTCTCCTTCAGGTTTTCGGGGCTGGTCAGCGCCTGGCTTTCGCCCTATCTCCAGGTATCCCCGCAGGTGCTGCGGGTGATTGCCTTCATACTGATACTTGTCGCAGTGATACTCGTGCTCAATCTTATAGCAACCCTTGTCAGGGGCCTTCTCAAGCTGGTCATGCTCTCCTGGGCCGACAAACTGCTCGGGGTGGCGTTCGCATTTCTGAAGGCTGCCCTGCTCACCGGACTAGTGATAATACTTTTCAATACGGTCAACTCCCGGTTCGCCCTCGTGGACGAGGGTTTCCTTTCGGATTCGGTGCTCTACGGCCCGCTCAAGAATTTCGCCTATTCGGTGTTCCCGTATTTCAAGGATCTTCTTATGATGAAATGATGCTATGGCAAAGATAATACTCATCGAGACATCCACATCCCTCTGTTCCGCCGCCCTTGCAATTGACGGGGAGATTGTCGCATATGCAGAGGACGGTTCGAGGCAGCACGCCGCGCTGCTCGCCCCTATGGTCAAGGAAATACTTGACAGCCGGGGACTTTCAGTAAAAGACTGCGATGCCGTAGGAGTCGGCAGGGGTCCGGGGTCCTACACCGGGCTGCGCGTGGGAGTCTCCACCGCCAAGGGACTGTGCTTCGGCGGGGGACTGAAACTGCTGAGCGCCGGTTCGCTCGACGCCCTGGTATGGAGCGCGATTGAAGGGGGCTCCCTTCCGGAGGGATGCAGATACATCATCCCGATGATCGACGCCCGCAGGATGGAGGTCTATACCGCAGTTTACAGCACTGAAGGAGAACGCCTTACCGATGTGGAGGCAAAAATCGTCGACAGCGGATCATTTGCCGACAGGCTTTCGGAGGGCAAGGTCCTTTTCACCGGCGACGGGGCGCTCAAATGCAGCGGGACCATCACCTCGCCCAATGCCGTGTTTGCCGAAAGCCGTCCAAGCGCACGCGGCCTTCTCACCCCTGTCACAAGGGCATGGGAAGAAAAAAGGTTCGAAGACATTGCGTACTTCGAACCGTTCTATCTCAAGGATTTCGTTGCTACAGTGAGCAAGAAGAAACTTTTCTAAAGATTGGCCTTCAGGTATTTGCGGAGGGAGGCCTCGTCGGAGACATTTGCATCCGTCACAAGGTCGCCGTCCTTTATCAGATAGGCATAAGGGACGCTCGGCACATTGTAGAGCGTCAGCGCAGGAGAGGCTGTACCGAGTCCGTCACAGACATTCACCCAGCTGAGCTTCTGGTTCTTGACGGCATTTGCCCACACACCCTTGTCGGTATCGAGGGACACGGCATATATTTCAAGACCCTTGTCGCGGTATGTTTCATATACCGGAAGGAGGAAGTCGAGATTCATCATCTTCTGTCCGGCAGATGATGCGGTCCAGAAATAGACAATCACGATTTTGGCGTCAATGGAGCTGAGCCTTACCTTCTGGCCCCTGATGTCGGGAAGCTCGAGGTCGGGATATCCGGACTCGGATGCGGACTGGATCTTCATATTGAGGTCCATAAGGTGCTGCCTTCTGCGGGTTTCCTCTTCGAGCGCCTTGACATAGCGCGAATCGGGATAGACCGTCTTGAGCGAATCGCAGGCGTTGCGGAAATGGATGGCGTCGGTAGGCTGGCTGAAAAGCGGAAGATTCTCGGCAACCTGCTGATAGAGGACAGGTATCACAGTAAGGGAATACGGATTGTCCATCAGATAGATAACCCTGCTCCTGTAATATGCGATGTACTGCTTTGCAAGGTCACGGCGCACCTGTACGGCCTCTTCCGACGAAGGGTCGAGGTCGTCGAGACGGGCGGTGGTCGCAACAAACTTTGCAGCGAAATCGGCCTCGTCCCTCTCCACACTGATGAGCTTTTCAGTCTCCGGAGAACCGGTCACGGAATAGTTGCCGAGAGTATCGGCGGACACCTTCACCCTGTCACCCCTCTGAAGAAGCAGCGAGGCAATCCTGGTATCGCCACGGAAAAGGTAGATAAACTCCGGACGGCCCTTCTCCACAGGCACCTTGTATTTGAAAGCACCTGATTTGTCGGTCTTTACGGTATCGAGGACAGTGTATCTGTTGACATCAAGAAGCCTTACCTCCACATCAGAGGACGGGGCATCGGCTATGACGCCTTCGATGCGCGCACCATTGGAGCACGAAGTGAACATCACTGTCATACATACTGACAGCACCGCAGTAAAACATACGGACGCCAGGACGGCAAATCTACTACTGTTTCTCATATTCGGCTAAAATTGAATCCGCAATCTGTTTCATCTCGGAAGGGTCGAGACTGAGCTTCTCTTTCCTGAAATCCATATCCGATTCCTGATTGAGCGGAACGAGATGGATATGGGTATGGGGAACTTCCATTCCGAGGACGGCAACGCCAACCCTTTTGCATGGGACAGCAGCCTTCAAGGCAATGGCCACCTTCTTTGCAAAGACGCACAGGCCCGCGTAGGTGCTGTCGTCAAGGTTGAAGATGTAGTCGTCTTCGACATTCTTCGGAATCACAAGGGTATGGCCCTTGGCCATCGGAGAGATATCGAGGAAGGCATAGTAGTCACTGTTTTCCGCAACCTTGTAGGAAGGGATTTCGCCACGGGCGATCTTTGTGAATAATGTTGCCATATGCTAAAGTGTAATGTCGATAATCTTGAACTTTATGACGCCCGAAGGGACTTTTGCCTCCACTATATCTCCCTTTCCGTGTCCGAGAAGGGCCTTGGCAATAGGTGTGGTGGCTGCGAGCTTGCCGTGGGCAAAATCGGCCTCGGTCTCGCCGACGATGGTGAACTCCATCACCTGGCGGTTGGCAACGTTCTCGATCTTGACCTTGTTGAGCATCTGCACCTTGTCGGTACCTACCTGCGACTCGTCAAGGACCTTGGCGTTTGCAACCATATTCTTGAGTTTGGCAATCTTGAGCTCGAGGAGGCCCTGGGCATCCCTTGCCGCATCATATTCTGCATTTTCCGAAAGATCACCCTTCTCGCGCGCCTCAGCAATGGCAGCGGAGATTACAGGACGCTGGGCCAGCGCATCTGCAAGGTCTTTTTTGAGCTTGTCAAGACCTTCCTGTGTCATATAATGGACTTCAGCCATAATCAGAAATCTTTATAATCCTACTGTTTGATAATTAAAAAGGAGTCCTGTCCTCGGACAGAACCCTGTGGAATCGTTGTTTACGCAAATATAGTAATTTTTTCCGATTATTGCATCAAATCATCTTCAAACACTTTTCCCTGTCGAGGGCGAGCTGGGCCCTGAGCGATTCCAGGTCCGGAAAACGCTGCTCGTCACGGATTTTTGCGTGGAAGGTGAGTACCATATCAAGGCCATAGATGTCCTCGTCGAAGTCGAAGATATTGGTCTCGATGGTCACGGAGCCGTTCTGCCTGACAGTGGGACGGCAGCCTATGTTGCACATTCCCATATAGTTGCGGCCGAGTGTAGTGACGCCCACAAGATACACTCCCCTGCCCGGGACCTGCTTGAGCGGCTCGTAGAGCTGCATATTGGCAGTAGGGAAACCGAGGGTCCTTCCTATCCTGTCGCCCTCTACCACGACTCCGTGGAGGCTGTACCTGCAGCCGAGCATGGCTGAGGCGGACACCACATCCCCGGCGGAAAGCAGGTTGCGTATTTTGGTTGAGCTCACGACAGTGTCGCCGAGCGGCATTGCCCCGGGCTCGATCACCTCAAGGCCGAGGGACAGGGCAAGGGACCTGATCTGGGGCGTTGTGAGTCCGTCGCTGCCCATCCGGTTGTCATAGCCCAGAAGGATGGCCGTGCCTCCGAACCGCCTGATGACAATTTCGCGCAGATACTCTTCAGCAGTAAGGCTTCCGAATTCCCTTGTGAAGTCGAGCACCTCAATCCTGTCCACTCCGAGCGACTTGAGCAGGTCCTTTTTTTCCTGAAGGGTGCTCAGCAGACGGAGACCTCTCGCCCCGTTCTGGAGTACTGTCCTCGGATGGGGCCAGAAAGTCACGACAAGGCTCTGTCCGCCACGGGAGCGGGCAGAGCTTACAAGAGACTCCACAAGAAAACGGTGTCCGATATGGACACCGTCGAAGAATCCGGTCGCTACTACAACCATCTTACAAGTGCAAAATCCTGTCTGTGAGGAAGTTTAGGATTCTTGGCATAGATTCTTGTAGCCACCTGGTACATTCCGGTACGCTCCGGGAGCACCTCTGCGTGGTATGTGGCGACACCGTCCTCAAACTTGACGATGGAGAATTCGGTCCTTTCCTGGATATGGAAACGGCCCTTGATGTCGGTGGTGCAGAACAGCATCTCCACTCCGATGTCCTCAGGGGTGAGGTCTCCGATTCCGAGCACAACCTCGCTGGCGAGGAGCTTGTTAGGGGAGAGGTTGTAGGTGGCGGCAGGCTGGGTGTATGAGATCACCTCGATGTTCTGCCAGCTGCGGCTGACGTGCTTTTTCCACGCGGCAATTTCACGCGCCTGCTCGAAGTCGTTGGCTATGAGCTTCTCCGACCTCTCGTACTGAGGCTGGTAGTACTGGTTGACATAGTCGGTGAGCATACGGTTGGTGGTGAAGTTGCAGGCCACCTGCGCGATGGTGTTCTTGATGTAGCCGATCCACTCGGAAGAAAGTCCGGTGTTCTTGTCCACATCGTAATATACCGGCACGATCTCGTTTTCGAGAATGGTGTAGATAGTAGCCGAGTCGAGCTCGTTCTGATAGTTCTGGTCGTCGTAGGTGCGCTCCTGCGGAAGTGCCCAGCCGGCGCCCTTCCTATAACCCTCAACCCACCATCCGTCGAGTACGGAGAAGTGCATTACGCCGTTCATCGCGGCCTTTTCTCCGGAGGTACCGGATGCCTCCTGAGGGCGTGTAGGGTTGTTCATCCACACGTCAACGCCCTGGACGAGCCTCTTGGCGAGGGTGATGTCATAGCCCGGCACAAACACGATCTTTCCGATGAAACGGTCCTGCTTGCTGATGTCGATGATCCTCTTGATGAGGTCCTGGCCGGCCTTGTCTGCCGGATGGGCCTTTCCTGCGAAGAGGAACTGTACAGGGCACTCAGGGTTGTTGATGATGGCGTCGAGACGGTCAAGGTCGGTAAACAGGAGGGTTGCCCTCTTGTAGGTCGCAAACCTGCGGGCAAATCCGATTGTGAGCACGTCGTCGCGGAGGGTTTCCTTGATGGTCACAATCTGGGAAGGCGAATAGTGGCTTCCCTGTGCAGGGTCGGAAAGACGGGCCTTGACTGCGTCGATGAGTGTCTTCTTGAGATGCTTCTTGATGTCCCAGATTTCCTTGTCGGACACCTTGTAGATACCCTCGAAGCAGCTCTTGTCATAGTGGTGTGTCTGGAACTGCGGGCCGAACACCCTTGCGTGGAGCTCCTTCCATTCCTTGGATGCCCAGGTAGGATAGTGCACGCCGTTGGTGACATAACTTACGTGGAGTTCCTCCGGGAGATAGCCCGGGTACATATGTGCGAAGATGTCCTGGCTCACCTTGCCGTGGAGCATTGACACTCCGTTGACATTCTGCGAGATGTTGGCAGCGAGGTTGCTCATGCTGAACTTCTCGTTAGGGTCGAGAGGGTTGTCCTTGCCCAGGGCCATGAGGGTGGTCCAGTCGATCTTGAGGTGCTCCGGCACGTGGCCGAGGTATTTGCGGAGAAGTCCCTCGTCAAATGCATCGTGTCCTGCAGGTACAGGGGTGTGGGTGGTGAAGAGGGATGAGGCGCGTACCACCTCGAGGGCCTCAGGATATGAGAGATTGTCCTTCTCCACATATTCACGGAGCCTTTCAAGGCCTACGAATGCGGCGTGGCCCTCGTTGCAGTGATAGATCTGCGGGTTGAGGCCGAGATGGCGCAGGGCCCTGATGCCGCCGAGTCCGAGGAGAAGCTCCTGCTTGAGCCTGTTCTCCCAGTCTCCGCCATAGAGCTGGTATGTGATCTGACGGTCTTCAGGTCCGTTTGCCTCGTAGTCAGTGTCGAGCAGATAGAGGTCGGTACGGCCCACAGCGACCTTCCAGATGCGCGCGGTGACAGTCCTTCCAGGGAATGCGACGCTTGTGGTGACCCAGTTGCCGTCAGCGTCGAAAACAGGCGAAACCGGGATGCGGAGGAAGTCCTGGGCATCATATCTTGCCACCTGGTCGCCCTGTGCGGAGAGGACCTGGGTGAAATATCCGTAACGGTAGAGGAAGCCGACTGCGACGAGGTTGACATTCATGTCGCTGGTTTCCTTGAGGTAGTCGCCGGCAAGGATGCCGAGACCGCCGGAATAGATTTTCAGGGAAGTGTCGAGTCCGTACTCCATGCAGAAATAGGCGACCTGAGGGTCGGTCCTCTTCTCCTTGAGAGCTATATAGGAGTTGAACTCATCCATGACTGATTTATATTGTGCGAGGAAAGCAGAGTCGCCTGCGAGTTCCCTGAACCTCTTGAGGCTCACGGTGTCAAGCAGTGCCATAGGGTTGTGGCCCGTTGCCGTCCACACTTTAGGATCAATTGCCTTGAAAAGGGATTTTGCACTGTCGTTCCAGCACCACCAGAGGTTCTTTGACAGGACCTCGAGGCCTGAAAGCGCGTCTGGAAGATGGCGTGTAACCATCACGCTCTTCCATGACGGAGCGTTGATTTCGATTTTTTCGTAGCTCATCTGTTTGTCTTCTGAAATGTTTATATAAGCACTCTTGTTTTCGCTAACCTTGTTGAGTGCAATAGAATAGGCTTGTTTGTAATACTCGATCTGGTTTTCCCAGAGAGCTATGCTTGCAACCTCACGCGCGTTGTCCATATATGCCTTGCGGCTGGCCTCGTCGAGGGAGGCGATTTCGCGGATGCGCACCTTCACGGCGCCCACGACCTCGTTGTAGTTGGAGTCGTTGCGGTCCGCCACGGTGATGCCCGGATGGCTTCCGGATTTGCAATGGTCCCTTACCCAGAGACCGAATCCCGCGAGGGAGGTGGTGAAGGTCGGTACACGGAATGCAAGCGCTTCGAGAGGAGTATATCCCCACGGCTCATAGTATGAAGGGAATACGGCAAGGTCCATACCGATGAGAAGGTCGTAGTAGGACTTGTTGAAGATGCCGTCGTTGCCGTTGAGATAGGATGGGATGAAATAGACCTTGACCTTCGAACCGGATGCGTTGACAAGTCCGGTTTCGTCGAGTCTCCTTGTAATCCGGTCATTCTCGGGATATGACAGGTTGTGTGAAACCTGTGTGCGGTAGTGTTCGTTGTCCCCGCGGGTGAGCTTGCTGAGCAGGGCCTTGTCAGGACCGTTGTGGCCGGAAGGAATCATCACGAAAGCGTGGATTTCCCTGCCCGAATAGCCTTCCCTGATGAGTTCGCCCAGGGCGTCAATGAACACGTCTATGCCTTTGTTGCGGTACTCGTACCTGCCGCTGATGCACACCAGGGCGGCATCGTCCGCAACCTTCTCCCCGCTCATCGCTGCTGCCACCTCAATAAGCCTGCGGCGTGCCTGGGAGCGCTTTTCTTCATACTCGGCGTCAGTGGCCGGGGTGAAACTGTTCTCGAATCCGTTCGGGGTGACAATGTCAACGTCGCGTCCGAGAAGCTGGCCGCACTCCTTCGCTGTGATGTCGCTGACGGTGGTGAACACGTCGGCGTTGAGGGCCGACTTCTGCTCAAGCGAATGGCGCGCAATCACATTGAAGCGGGAAGCCACCTCATCGGCGTTGTATGAGAGGAGATTGTCGTAGAGAGGAAGATTGTTGCCCGCCAGACAGCGCCCTACGACGGTAGCGTGTGTGGTGAAGGCTGTGGCAACAGGAAGGCCGGTGCTCTTGAGATAGAGCAGGCCGGCTCCCGTCTGCCATTCGTGGAACTGGGCCACGACCTTGTCGGTCGAAGACAGGTTGTAACGGTAGAAACTCTCGATGACGTGTCCTGCGGCATATCCGAACAGGGCGTTCTCCTTGTAGTCCCAGTTACCGGTAATCGAGTCCACGCCGAAGCGGGTCCAATATTCCGTAAGGATATCATTCTGCCGTGTAAGATACTGCTTGAAGTCCACCAGGATTGCAATCGGCTTTCCGGGTACGTTCCAGCGTCCTATCCTGACCTTTATGCCCTCCTTTTCCGCCTGGAGCCTCCAGGAACGGTACAGGTGCTGGTCCTCGATGAAATCCGGATTGACATCCGTCTCCATCCACACGTCAGGTCCGATAAGTATATGGTGTCTCTTGAGCTGTGACTTCAGATAAAGCGATTTCGTCGCTATGACAGTATAGATCCCTCCGACTTTGTTGCATACTTCCCAGCTGACTTCGAAGAGATAGTCCGGCAAAATGATATTCTTTGTCATTGATTACTTGGTTTTCTTTGCAGTTCTGGCCACCTTCTTCTTTGCCTCAGGTGCCTTTTCCTCCTTTGCTGCAGTCTTTGCAGGAGACTTGGTCACCTTCTTCTGCGCTACGGCAACCTTCCTGACGGAAGATTTTGCCACCGATGCTGAAGCAGGAGTCGGGACTGAAGGCGCAAAGTTAGCATCTAAAACTGAAATTTCATCATTTACCCTGATAATAAAATCGCTCAAAACGTTCATATAATTGATGAATGCCTCGTACGGGGTATCATAAGGGTTGAAATATTTGTGCACCTCGCCGTCCGAGAAGAACTTGGTACACATATAATAGAAGTGGTCGCTCTCGCTGAGGTGGCCGAAGTCGTTCCAGAGTGCAGGATCCTCGAGAAGGGAGAGTTTCTCATACTGCGCATAGAGCTTGTTGAACGCATCCTGCTGGAGCTCGTTTCCGAGCCATGCGGTAACGTCCCTTTCCTCGTCGGCCCAGGAGATTGTCTCAGGCACATCGAGGTTGGCTACCGGCCTGCTCTTTTTGGTGGCCTCCGAAGGGGTGACGAACTGGAAGGTGCCGTCGGCAATCACTGCTGCAGGGAGGCTGCGCATGAATTCGAAGATGCCGGTCTCTGCCTTCTGATGCTCGCCGAAGGTCTCGTAGTCCATGAAGAGGTTCACTACGTCACCGCCCTCGGCGATGGCCTTCTTGAGCCACTGTACATATGTGTCTGCGGTGATGCCGCCGTTGCCGAAGCGGAATGCGATGTCGTCGCTGAGCGAATAGTTGCGCAGCAGGAGCCTGAGCTTAGGGGCATCGGCATTGCCATAGACATAGTTGGAGCTCTTCCATCCCATTATGTGGCGTGCGCCCTCCGTGAGCATCGTATTGAAGCCGAGGTCGGCCACCATCTTGCCGATGTTGTTGTTGTAGATGAGCTCGGTGTTGCGGAACGCCTTTGGGGTAACTCCGAAATACTGCTCCACTGCCTCCCTGTGCTTGAGCACCTGGCGGCGGAACTCCACCGGATTGCCCAGTGCGGCGAGGGAATGGTAGTAGGTCTCGCTGAGGAACTCGACGCAGCCTGTCTCGGCGAGTGCGCGGAAGCTGTCGAGCACCTCCGGAGCATACCTGTCAAGCTGCTCCATAAGCGAGCCGGAGATGGAGAATGCCACCTTGAGAGCGCCCTTGTTGGCCTTGATGGCCTCGAGAAGAAGCTCATTCATAGGAAGGTAGCACTTCTGCGCAACCCTGCGGAGAATAGTCCTGTTGGCAAAGTCATCGTAATAATGCGAATCCTTGCCTATGTCAAAAAACCTGTACAATCTGAGACGTGTAGGCTGGTGAACCTGGAAATAGAGGCACAATGATTTCTTTGCCATAATACTATCTGTTAATTACTGATTCGTAAACTTTTTTCATTTTTGCGGTCGCTCCGTCCCACTTCAGGGCGTTGACCTCATCGACTCCGTTCTTTGCCGCAAAGCTTGCAAGGGCCGGATAATTGAGAAGCGCATAGATCTGGTCCGCCATTGCGTCAACATCCCAGAAATCGCACTTGAATGCATACTTGAGCACTTCGGCCGCACCCGACTGCTTCGAGATGACTGAAGGGACGTTGGTCCTCATAGCCTCGAGCGGGGAGATTCCGAACGGCTCCGATACGGATGGCATCACATAGACATCCGAAAGGGCGAACATCTTCTGCACGTCGGCTCCGCGGAGGAAGCCGGTGAAATGGAACCTGTCGGAGATGCCGAGCCTTGCCACATAGCGGATGCTCTTGTTCATGAGGTCTCCGCTGCCGGCCATCACGAAGCGCACGTTTTTGGTCCTCTTAAGGACCTTGGCGGCTGCCTCGATGAAGTATTCAGGACCCTTCTGGAAGGTGATTCGGCCGAGGAAGGTCACGACTTTGTCCTTCACTCCCCTCTCCACCTGGAGATTGTCGCGTCCGCTGAAGTCAACGGCATTGTGGACCGTGATTACCTTTGCCGGGTCGATGCCGTACTTGGTGATGACGATGTTCCTTGTGAGGTCTGATACGGTCATTACCTTGTCGGCTGCCTCCATGCCCTGCTTTTCGATGGCATATACCCTCGTGTCGATGTTCTGGTCGCTGCTGCGGTCAAATGATGTGGCGTGCACGTGGATAACGAGCGGCTTGCCGCTGATTCTCTTTGCAGCGATTCCGGCCGGATAGGTAAGCCAGTCGTGGGCGTGGATGACATCAAACTCGCCCTGGTGCTGCTGTGCGATGGTGCCTCCGACGAGGGCATATCTTGCCACCTCCTCGAGAAGGTTGGCGCCGTACTTGCCGGAGAATTTGTATTTCTGTCCGTAATGTACCTTGAAATCACGCACCTGGCGCCTGCGCTCCTTCTCCACAAGGTCCTGGAACTCCTGGGGATCGAGATAAGGAAGCATATTGGTGCCGATGTGGACAAAGCGGACCTTGTCGAGGAATTCGCCGCCGGTCTCTTCCGTGTAGGTGACAGGCACGTCGCTCGCGTTGATGATTTTTGCGGCGCTCTGGTCTTCGTCACCCGAGGCTGAAGGCATCACAAAAAGTGTCTCCACCCCGTTGTGGGCCAGGCCCTTGACTATTCCATAGCAGGCTGTTCCGAGACCGCCCGCAATATGAGGAGGGAACTCCCACCCAAACATTAAAACTTTCATATTCTCTATTCCTCCCTGTATTTGTCAATCAGATATCCTATGCCAAGAAGGGCCGAGGTGCTCAGTGCCGATGAGATCGCACCGTGCGGCTCATGAGGCGGGTCTCCGTCATAGAGCTCGGAGAATGCGCCCACGCCGTGCTTGTTGAGGTCTTCGAAGAAGCTTTCAGTGAGATATTCGGCCTTTCCGAGGAATGAAGCACCCCTCATGCGGAAAGACAGCTCCACATAAGGATAGAGAAGGTACGGATGGGTACATCCCTGATGGTAGGCGAGGTCACGCTCTCTCTGGGAGCCTTCATACACACCCTTGTATTTGATGTCGCGCGGGGAAAGCGTGCGGATGCCCCTCTTTGTGACGAGCTCGCGGTCCACGACTCTCATTACGCTCTGCGCAACCTCATCATCCACAGGAGAATAAGGCACCCAGGCAGCATATATCATATTTGGACGCACGTCCATATTCTGTCCGCTGTTGTCAACATAGTCGGCAAGATATCCCTTCGAAGGGTTCCAGAACATAGTCTGGAAGTTCTCGCCGCAGAGGTCCCTTACCGGGGCCCACTTCGCGATGAACCTGCTCCTTGCGGAAGAGTATTTGCGCTCCATGTCGATTGCGAAGCTCAGCATATTGTACCAGAAGGCGTTGGTCTCGACCTGGTATCCTGCCCTTTCGGTGACCGGACGGCCGTCCACATAGGCGTTCATCCATGAGAGGGCGGTGCGGTCCATCTGTGCCCAGAGGAGTCCGTTGGTCTGGAGGCATACCTCCTTCCTGCATCCCGGGGCATAGCTTTCGATGACGCCCTTTACGGTCTCGCCGTACTTTTTCCAGACCTTGCGCGGGTCTGCACCCCAGTCGATGTACTGCTGGAGCACGTCCGCCAGCCTGAGCGGAGCCTCCACCTGCGTGGTGCGGCGGAAGAGCCTCTCCTGCTCGTCGGCGATGAGGTTGTCGAGGATCTCCTCAAACTCGTCGGCATTGCCGTCGGCATAGAGGGTAAGGCCCGGAAGGGCATAGAGAGTCTCCCTGAGCAGTCCGGTATAGAGCCATGAGAATCCGGCATTGATCTGCTCCTTTCCTCCTCGGCGCTGCTTCAGGAGGTTGGCGCAGTGGACGAGCTGGTCGTGATAGCTGGTGATTTCATCGCTTGCGGCCACGCCCTTTTCAAAGTTGCCCTTCATTGTCCTCGGAGCTACCTCAACGACAGATGCGGAGAATACGATGCTGTCGCCCTGCTTCATCTCGACGGAGAAATGGCCAGGGACGAAGAGGTCCTCGGTACATTCGAAACCGCGCCTCTGCTCGTCGGAGTAGGTGATGCCGTTGTACCAGCAAGGGTCGCTGTGGAACTGGGCGGAGGAGGTGTTGACCTGAAGGTTGAGGTCAGGGAAGCCTTCATACATATTGAAGGCGACACCTCCGCGGATCTCCCTGTAGTCCAGGCGGGCCTGCGGATTCTGATGCGTAAGTTCGTGGATGTTGCGGAATGCGAGGAACGGCTTGAGCTGGAGCTCCACCTTTGCAGGAGCCTTCTCGAGAGTGTACCTCACCATCACCTGGTCCTTGTCCTGAACGAGAAGGATGGTCTTGGTAATGAGATAACTGCCTACCTTGTACACGATTGTAGGCACAGGGTCAGCCTCGAAATCCACAATGTACTTGTGGCCACGGGGCTCATAGATCGATCCATAGCGATGGATACCCAGGTTGAATTGCTTGCCACCTGCCACCAGGCTCTCGTCGAGCGATGACAGAAGGAGGTATTTGCGTCCTCCGAAATTATCCACTGGCACACCGAGAAGACCGTGGTAACGTCTTGTGTTGCAAGCCACGATGGAAGTGTTGCAATAGGCGCCGGTCTTATTGGCGGAGATGATCTCCCTTTTCAGCGAGTAGGACAAATTGACAAGCTGAGGCTTGTTGAATTTCAAAAACGCCATACTTATCGTTTATATATTATTTCTTGTTTTCAACTTTCTTCAGCACAAGAGCGCAGCGGCTCGGCAGGTAAAGCATCAGAGTACCGTCGAAATCCCTGTTGCCGTTCGGACATTTGACGTGCTGCGTGAAATGATGTCCTCCAGGGACTACACGGGCAAAGCCGTCAAACCGTTCTTCATCGGACGTTAGTACCACCTCGTATTCCCCCTCAGGCGAAGCCGTCCCGTAATCGGCGAACGAAGAGGACGGATTGAAATTGAATGCAAAGATAAGGTTTTTCCGCTTGAAAATCAATATTTTCTTCTGTTCATCTGCAACCATCAGCACAGGAGGCTCACTTAAAACGTTCTCTTTACGTACAAGTGTAACCATAGCCTCGTCAAAATCGTTGAGATATTTGTAGCGGAGGTAGTCCGGCCTCATCAGGCTCCACTGCCTGCGGGCATATTTGTAGGACCAGCCGTTGCCCTGGCGCGGGAAATCTATCCACTCCGGATGTCCGAATTCGTTGCCCATGAAGGTAAGGTATCCGCCGCCGCTGCTTGCGAGCGTGACGAGGCGGATCATCTTGTGGAGGGCAATTCCGCGCTCGACTATGAGCGACTTCGAATCCTTGTTCATCGAAGTGTACATCTCCTTGTCCATCAGGCGGAAAATGATTGTCTTGTCGCCGACGAGCGCCTGGTCGTGGCTTTCGGCATAGCTGATCGTGCTTTCGTCAGCCCTCTTGTTGGTCAGTTCGTACCAGATTTCGCCCGGACTCCACTGCTCGTCCTTGCGCTCCTTTATCCACTTGATCCAGTGGTCTGCGATGCCCATTGCCATACGGAAGTCAAAGCCTACGCCTCCGGCCTCGAAAGGAGCTGCCAGGCCGGCCATTCCGCTGACATCCTCGGCAATAGTGAGAGCCTGCGGCCAGATCTCGTGGATGAGCATATTGGCAAGCGCGAGGTACGCCACTGCATTTTCGTCCACGCCCTTGTCGAAATAGGCGTCATATCCGGTAAATGCCTTTCCCAGACCGTGGTCCCAATAGAGCATGCTGGTGACTCCGTCGAAGCGGAAACCGTCCAGGTTGTACTCCTCCATCCAGAACTTGCAGTTGCTCAGGAGGAAATACAGGGTCTCCTGCTTGCCGTAGTCGAAGCAGCGCGAATCCCACGCCGGATGGTGTCCCTGTGCCCCCCTGTAGAAATAAATGTCCTCACGGCCGTCAAAGCGGCTGAGTCCCTCCGCCTCGTTGCTTACGCTGTGGGAATGGACAAGGTCCATCACGACTGCAATCCCCATCCCGTGCGCCTCGTCCACAAGGGCCTTGAACTGCTCCGGGGTGCCGAAACGCGAGCTGAGCGCATAGAAATTGGACACCTGGTAGCCGAACGAGCCGTAGTACGGATGCTCGGCAAGTGCCATTATCTGTATGGTGTCGTAGCCGAGCTCGTGCACATGGGGCAGCACGTCGCGGCGGAAGTCGTCAAACGATGCCACCTTTTCCTCCTCCGAGCTCATACCTATATGGCATTCATATATCAGCGGATGCTTTCTCTCCCCCGGCCTGGCGTTTTTCCATACATATTTTTCCGCCGGGTCCCAGACCTGGGCACTGAACACCTTTGTGTCGGGGTCCTGCACCACCCTGGTGACATATGAAGGGAGCCTCTCCCCTCCGCCTCCCGGCCATTCGATGAACAGCTTGTAGAGGTCTCCGTGATGCATGAACATCTCCGGAAGGGTGATTTCCCAGTTGCCTCCGCCCGTAGCCCTGAGCTCATAGGCGGCTATGCGCTTCCAGTTGTTGAATTCGCCGACAAGATAAATCCTGCTGGCGTTCGGAGCCCACTCCCTGAGCACCCAGCCCCTGTCTGCGGTGCGGTGAAGGCCGTAGAAAAGATGGTTGTTGACGCTGCCCGAGAGCGAGCCGTCCGGAGCGATCTTCTTCTTGAGCGCAAGAATGTTGTCATGGCGCCTGTCAATCGCCTCACTGTAAGGGGCGAGATAGGGGTCAAGTTCGTATATCTTCTTAGTCTCCATATCTTTACCTGGATTGGTTTTCCACTTTTTCCCTGACTGTGCGCAGGTATTCCCTGCAGGAGTCAATTATCTTTGCCGACTGTTCGGCAAGGGAGGCGATGTCGTCGATTCCCGTTTCCGGGTCCTCCACCTTCGCCACAATCTCCTCGAGCTTTTTCATCGAAGCATTATAGTCAAATACTTTTTCCATATCCTCCTGTCTGTCCTTTACTTCAAGTCTATCCTTACGACCGTCGAGAATACGCGGCCGCCCTCCATCATCACGCTCATCGTGTCCCCCTCTTTCAGGAGCGAGGCATTGCGCACCCTTTTGCCGCTGCCGTCGAGCACCACCGTGTAGCCCTTGGCAAGCAGGGTTCGCGGGTCAGAGGCCTTTATCCTCATCCGGAGCATGTCCAGACGGGCATTCTCCCTGTCGATACGCGAAGAGGCCGCCATTGTCACCCGCTGGCCCACGGTGGCAAGTCTTGCCTGCATCGTCCCCATTTTTGCCGAGAATGCCACAAGCAGACGGTTCCCGAGCGATGAAATCAGCTCATCCTCGGCCGCGGTAGTGTCTATTATGAGGTCCGCCAGCGCAGTAGGCGTCTTCACGGCCCTGCAGGCAACAAGGTCGGCCACGTGGGTATCCCTGTCGTGGCCTATTGCGGTAAACACCGGTATCGGGCAGAGGGCTATCGCCTTTGCCATTTCATAGTCGTCAAAGCACGCAAGGTCCAGTACGGAGCCTCCGCCGCGCATTATCAGGACGGCGTCATACGGCTCGGATGATTCCCCGATCCTGCAAAGGGCTCCGCACACGGACGCGGGGGCATCCTGGCCCTGCATCACTGCTTCAAACAGATCGGCCCTATAGACAAATCCGTATTCGTTTTCGGTGAGATGGCGCATGAAATCGCCGAATCCGGCAGCCCCGCTTGCCGAAATGACGGCCAGGCGGTAGGGCACGGGGACAATCTGCAATTCCTTCTGGAGATCCAGGAGCCCCTCCCTTTCAAGCCTCAGGACGGTTTCCCTCCTTTTCCTTTCCGCGTCCCCCACGGTCCATTCGGGATTGATGTCAGTGATATTGAGCGACAGTCCGTAGAGCTCGCTGTAGGACACCTTCACCTGGACAAGCACCTCCATCCCGGCAGCAAGGCGGGAACCCGTGACACTTTCAAAATATTCGGAAAGGAGTCTGTAGCGGGTACGCCATATTGTGGCACGCGCCTTCGCCACCACCTCTCCGTCCTCGCTTTGAGAAAGTTCAAGGTAGCAGTGTCCGTTCGGCTTCACACTGAATGATGCTATCTCGGCCCTGAGCCATACGCAGTCCGGAAGACAGGCCTCCAAAGACTCCTTTATGGCATGCTGCAGGGCATACAGGTCCGAATACTGGCCATCCAAATCCACACTATGGGTCCCCTCTATTGGCATATAGTCTTTAGTCTCCTCAAATATAATAATTATTCTGATTTTTTGTCTATCTTTGCCGCGGATTTCAAACAATCTTGACAATGAAGATTTCCGAGGCGATTTTTTCCGGCAGCAGCACCCGCATTTCCGAAAGACCAGCAGAAAGGCTTCCGGAAATAGCCTTCATCGGGCGGTCCAATGTCGGAAAGTCCTCCCTTATCAATATGCTGTGCAACAACCGCAAGCTGGCGATGACCTCGTCCACCCCGGGCAAGACAAAGCTTGTCAACCATTTCCGCATCAACGGCAGATGGTATCTTGTGGACCTTCCGGGCTACGGGTTCGCGAAGATGGCGGGCAAAGAGAGGGAGAAGCTCCACGCCATCATCAGCGACTATCTCTCCAACAGCCTCGAGCTTGCGATGATATTTGTCCTGGTGGACTCCCGCCACGACCCGCAGCGCATCGACATTGATTTCATGAACGAGCTGAGGGACAATGACATACCCTTCGGAATCATCTTCACAAAGGGGGACAAGCTCGGCCCGGTGGCACTGCGCAGGCAGACCGACGGCTACAAGAACGAACTCCTGAAAATCTGGGAGGGTCTTCCTCCGTGCTTCCTGAGTTCTTCTTCAACGGGTCTCGGCAGGGATGAAATCCTCGGTCACATCGAAACAATTTTAGAAAACAATACCGATTAATAAAACTATGCATTTCGAACACAGAATGGAATTGTTTGCCTGCAGGGCCTCCAAAGACTTTGCGGCAAAGGTTGTTGATGAATTGAACGGGCTCATGACGGAGGGCGAGCCGAAGATTCATCTTGGATCCTCGGAGGTTGCCGAGTTCAGCGACGGCGAATTTGAGCCGACATTTACCGAGAGCGTCCGCGGAGCTACCGTATTCATCATCCAGTCCACCTTCTCCCCTTGCGAGAATCTTATGGAACTTCTTCTGACCATCGACGCGGCCAAGAGGGCTTCCGCCTACAAGGTCATCGCCGTCATGCCTTATTTCGGATGGGCACGACAGGACCGCAAGGACAGGCCGAGGGTATCCATCGGAGCCAAGCTTGTGGCCAATATGCTCCGCGCTGCCGGGGCCGACAGGATCATGACCTGCGACCTCCACGCCGACCAGATCCAGGGCTTCTTCGACATCCCGGTTGACCATGTCTATGGAAGCAAGGTGTTCATGCCGCTTCTCGAGGAAATGCAGAAAAAATACAAGAACATGGCCATCGCGGCACCTGACATGGGCGGAGCGAAAAGGGCCAACAAGTATGCCCAGGCCCTTGACTGCCCTGTGATCATCTGCCACAAGACCCGTGAGAAGGCCAATGTCGTCAGCAACATCACCGCCATCGGCGACGTCAGGGACAAGAACATCTTCATCATCGACGACATGATCGACACTGCAGGCACCCTCTGCAAGGCTGCCGACGTGCTGATCGACATGGGTGCGGCAAGCGTACGCGCCTGCGCCACCCACGCAGTCCTTTCAGGCCCGGCCTATGAGAGGATTGCCGCTTCCAAGCTGAGCGAGGTGTTTGTTACCGACACCATTCCACTCACCAAGGACCCTTCAAAGGACACAAGCAAGATCAAGGTGCTCTCGATGACAGGCACGTTTGCGTACATCATCAACCGTGTGTACAACTACAAGCCTATCAGCACTGAGTTCAACGTCAAATAATTGTTTCCTCCGACGCCATGAAAGCTTTTCTCGCCGCCCTTCTGCTCATCGGTCTGGGAGTCCTCGGAATGTGTTTCAATGTCATTTTCCGCAAGAAGGACTTCCCGCAGTTTGACGTGGGCAACAACGAGGAGATGCGCAGGAAGGGCATCCGCTGCATGCGTGAGGAGGATGATGAGCGTTTCAGCGGCAAATCGGCAAAAAAGGATGGAGTCTGCACCGGCACATTCTCGGAGTCGTGCAAGGGATGCGGACTCTATCCGTTTGAACATAAAGAAGATAAACAGCAATGAGATTGGTAGCTATAGTGGGTCGTCCGAATGTCGGCAAGTCCACACTTTTCAACCGTCTGGTCGGTATGCGCCAGGCGATAGTAGATTCCACGGCCGGCGTTACGCGCGACCGCCATTACGGAAAGTGCGAATGGTGCGGTTCGGAGTTTTCGGTCGTTGACACCGGAGGATGGTCTTCGGGGTCGGACGATGCATTCGAGGAGGAGATCCGCAAGCAGGTGGTGATTGCCATCGAAGAGGCCGACCTCGTCCTGTTTATGGTTGAGGCTGCGACAGGCATTACCGATTACGATGCCGAAATCGCGGACCTTCTCCGACGCCAGAAAAAACC